>NZ_JBYVYM010000017.1:0-137865 GCF_058148225.1 Pseudomonas sp. DF5 | reverse complement strand
TCGTCGATCTTCACGCTCAGGGAGTTGCCGCCGGCCAACGCGTCGTTGGGTGCAACAAAATTAACAGAGCCGCTGCTCGCGCCGACCGGGATGGTGATGGTCTGGCCGTTGGACAGGGTCACCACCACAGGCGAGCCGGTGACCGGCGCCGACACGGAAGCGGTGTACACCACGGTGCCGCCTTCGGCGACGTTCGCGGTAGCAGTCAGCGAAACGGTGCTGGTGTCGATGGTGTCGTTGACGGTAGTGACCGCAGGCGTATTGCTGGTTACCAGGTTCTCGAAGTTGCCGCCGGTTGCGTCCTTGATGGTTGCTTCAACGGTGCCGGCGTCTTTATAGACGTCGTCCTTCGGCGCATCGACGGTTACGGAGCCGGTGGTTTTGCCGGCATCGATGGTGATCACGGCGCCATTGCTCAACGTCACGGTCACTGGTGTGCCGGCGGCGTTGGTCAGGGTCGCGGTGTAAACGATCGAACCACCTTCAGCCACCGAGTCAGTCGCACTCAGGCTGAGAGTGGTGGTGTCCGGTGTGTCGGTCACCGAGGTATCCGCCGACCTGCCGTCGACTTCCAGCTTCTCGTAGTTGCCGCCTTTGGCGTCGTCGATCTTGACGCTCAGCGAACTGCCGCCCGCCAACGCATCGTTGGGTGCAACAAAGTTGACAGAACCGCTGCTCGAGCCGACCGGAATGGTGATGGTCTGGCCATTCGACAGGGTCACCACCACTGGCGAACCGGTGACCGGCGCCGACACGGACGCGGTGTACACCACGGTCCCGCCCTCGGCCACGTTTGCGGTCGCACTCAGCGAAACGGTGCTGGTGTCGATCGTGTCAGTAACGGTGGTGACCGCCGGGGCAGTGCTCGGCACCAGGTTTTCGAAATTGCCACCGGTGGCGGTGGAGATGGTCGCCTGGACTGTGCCGGTGTCTTTGTAGACGTCATCGGATGGAGCCGGGACGGTCACGGTGCCGGTGGTTTTACCGGCATCGATGGTGATCACGGCACCGTTGCTCAGGGTCACGGTGACCGGCGTGCCGGCGGCGTTGGTCAGGGTCGCGGTGTAAACGATGGAACCGCCTTCAGCCACCGAGTCAGTCGCGCTCAGGCTGAGAGTGGTGGTGTCTGGTGTGTCGGTCACCGAGGTATCCGCCGACTTGCCGTCGACTTCCAGCTTCTCGTAGTTGCCGCCCTTGGCATCGTCGATCTTGACGCTCAGCGAACCGCCGCCCGCCAGTGCATCATTGGGTGCAACAAAGTTGACAGAACCGCTGCTCGAACCGACTGGAATGGTGATGGTCTGGCCGTTGGACAGGGTGACGACCACTGGCGAACCAGTCACCGGAGCAGTGACGGACGCGGTGTACACCACGGTGCCGCCCTCGGCGACGTTTGCGGTCGCAGTCAGCGAAACGGTGCTGGTGTCGATGGTGTCGTTGACGGTAGTGACCGCCGCCGCTGGGCTGGTGGCCAGGTTCTCGAAGTTGCCGCCTGCGGCATCCTTGATCGTGACTTCGACTTGGCCGGCGTCCTTGTAGACATCGTCCTTTGGTGCATCGACAGTCACGCTGCCACTGGTGGCGCCGGCGGCGATGGTGATCACCGCGCCGTTCGACAGGGTCACGGTGACCGGTGTGCCGGCGGCATTGGTCAGGGTCGCGGTATAGACGATGGAACCACCTTCAGCCACCGAGTCAGTCGCACTCAGGCTGAGAGTGGTGGTGTCCGGTGTGTCGGTCACCGAGGTATCCGCCGACCTGCCGTCGACTTCCAGCTTCTCGTAGTTGCCGCCCTTGGCGTCGTCGATCTTGACGCTCAGCGAACTGCCGCCCGCCAACGCATCGTTGGGTGCAACAAAGTTGACAGAACCGCTGCTCGAGCCGACCGGGATGGTGATGGTCTGGCCGTTGGACAGGGTCACAACCACTGGCGAACCAGTCACCGGAGCAGTGACGGACGCGGTGTACACCACGGTGCCACCCTCGGCCACGTTCGCGGTAGCAGTCAGCGAAACGGTGCTGGTGTCGATGGTATCGGTGACGGTAGTCGCCGCCGGGGCAGTGCTCGGCACCAGGTTTTCGAAATTGCCACCGGTGGCGGTGGAGATGGTCGCCTGGACTGTGCCGGCGTCTTTGTAGACGTCATCGGATGGAGCCGGGACGGTGACGGTGCCGGTGGTTTTGCCGGCGTCGATGGTGATCACGGCACCGTTGCTCAAGGTCACGGTGACCGGTGTGCCAGCCGCATTGGTCAGGGTGGCGGTGTAAACGATGGAACCGCCTTCGGCGACCGAGTCGGTTGCCGACAGGCTGAGGGTGGTGGTATCTGGGGTGTCGGTCACCGAGGTGTCGGCCGACTTGCCGTCGACTTCCAGTTTCTCGTAGTTGCCGCCCTTGGCGTCGTCGATCTTCACGCTCAGGGAGTTGCCGCCGGCCAACGCGTCGTTGGGTGCGGTGAAGTTGACACTGGCGCTGCTCGAGCCGACCGGGATGGTGATGGTCTGGCCGTTGGACAGGGTGACGACCACTGGCGAACCAGTCACCGGAGCAGTGACGGACGCGGTGTACACCACGGTGCCGCCCTCGGCGACGTTTGCGGTCGCAGTCAGCGAAACAGTGCTGGTGTCGATGGTATCGGTGACGGTGGTGACTGCCGGGGCAGTGCTAGGTACCAGATTCTCGAAATTGCCACCCGCCGCATCCTTGATCGTCACTTCGACCTGGCCGGCATCTTTATAAACGTCATCGGCAGGGGCGGCGACGCTCACGCTGCCGGTGGTCGCGCCGGCGGCGATGGTGATCACGGCACCGTTAGACAGGGTCACGGTGACTGGCGTGCCCGCCGGATTGGTCAGGGTCGCGGTGTACAGAATCTGACCACCTTCGGCCACTTCGGCGGACGCCGACAGGCTCAGGCCGGTGTCGTCTTTCGAGTCGGTGATGGTGGTGAGCGCTGGCTCGGTGCTCGGGGTCAGTTGCTCGAAATTGCCGCCGGTGGTGCCGGTGATGGTGGTGCTGACAGTGCTGCCGTTGTTGTAGACGTCGTTGGCCGGGGTGTCGATGGTCACGCTGCCGGTGGTCTTGCCCGCTTCGATGGTAATGACCGAGCCATTGCTCAAGGTCACGGTCATCGGCGTGCCGGCCGGGTTGGTCAATGTGGCGGTGTAGGTGATCTGGCCGCCTTCAGTGACGGTGCCGGTGGCGCTGAGGCTCAGACCGGTGTTGTCGATCGAGTCGGTAATGGTGGTAACGGCCGGGGTCGGGTTCGGCACCAGGTTTTCGAAGTTGCCGCCAGTAGTGCCGGTGATGGTGGTACTGACGGTGCTGCCGTTGTTGTAGACGTCATTGGCCGGGGTGTCGACCGTCACGCTGCCGGTGGTCTTGCCCGCTTCGATGGTAATGACCGAGCCATTGCTCAAGGTCACGGTCATCGGCGTGCCGGCCGGGTTGGTCAATGTGGCGGTGTAGGTGATCTGGCCGCCTTCAGTGACGGTGCCGGTGGCGCTGAGGCTCAGACCGGTGTTGTCGATCGAGTCGGTGATGGTGGTGACGGCCGGCGTGGTGCTCGGTACGAGGTTCTCGAAGTTGCCGCCGGTAGCGCCGGTGATGGTGGTACTGACGGTGCTGCCGTTGCTGTAGACGTCATTGGCCGGGGTTTCGACCGTCACGCTGCCGGTGGTCTTGCCCGCTTCGATGGTAATGACCGAGCCATTGCTCAAGGTCACGGTCATCGGCGTGCCGGCCGGGTTGGTCAATGTGGCGGTGTAGGTGATCTGGCCGCCTTCAGTGACGGTGCCGGTGGCGCTGAGGCTCAGACCGGTGTTGTCGATCGAGTCGGTGATGGTGGTGACGGCCGGCGTGGTGCTCGGTACGAGGTTCTCGAAGTTGCCGCCGGTAGCGCCGGTGATCGTGGTGCTGACGGTACTGCCGTTGTTGTAGACGTCATTGGCCGGGGTTTCGACATTCACGGAACCGGTGGTTTTTCCGGCTTCGATGGTGATGGTCGAACCGTTGGACAGGGTGACGGTGACCGGCGTCTGCGCCGGGTTGGTCAGGGTGGCGGTGTAGGTGATCTGGCCGCCTTCAGTAACGCTGCCGGTGGCGGTCAGGGTCAGGCCGGTATTGTCGACGGAATCGGTAATGGTGGTAACGGCCGGGGTCGGGTTCGGCACCAGGTTTTCGAAGTTGCCGCCAGTAGTGCCGGTGATGGTGGTACTGACGGTGCTGCCGTTGTTGTAGACGTCATTGGCCGGGGTTTCGACATTCACGGAACCGGTGGTTTTTCCGGCTTCGATGGTGATGGTCGAACCGTTGGACAGGGTGACGGTGACCGGCGTCTGCGCCGGGTTGGTCAATGTGGCGGTGTAGGTGATCTGGCCGCCTTCAGTAACGCTGCCGGTGGCGGTCAGGGTCAGGCCGGTATTGTCGACGGAATCGGTAATGGTGGTAACGGCCGGGGTTGGGTTCGGCACCAGGTTTTCGAAGTTGCCGCCGGTAGTGCCGGTGATGGTGGTGCTGACGGTACTGCCGTTGTTGTAGACGTCGTTGGCCGGTGTCGGAACGTTGACACTGCCGGAGGTGTCGCCAGCAGCGATGGTGATGGTTGAACCGTTGGACAGGGTGACAATGACTGGCGTCTGCGCCGGATTGGTCAGGGTGGCGGTGTAGGTGATCTGGCCGCCTTCAGTAACGCTGCCGGTGGCGGTCAGGGTCAGGCCGGTATTGTCGACGGAATCGGTAATGGTGGTGACGGCCGGGGTTGGGTTCGGCACCAGGTTCTCGAAGTTGCCGCCGGTAGCGCCGGTGATGGTGGTGCTGACGGTGCTGCCGTTGTTGTAGACGTCATTGGCCGGCGTCGGCACGTCCACGCTGCCGGTGGTGTTTCCAGCGGCGATGGTAATGGTTGAACCGTTGGACAGGGTCACGGTAACCGGCGTCTGCGCCGGATTGGTCAGGGTGGCGGTGTAGGTGATCTGACCGCCTTCGGTGACGCTTGAACCCGCTGTCAGCGTAACGGTAGTGGTGTCGACGGTGTCGGTGACCTGGGTCACGGCCGGAGTGGTCGGCGGGGTGACCACGATACCGCTGCCGCCCGTGGTACCAGTGACGGTCACGTCGATCTGGGTCGGATCGTTATAAACAGTGTCATTCGGCGCCAGCGGAACGTTGACGGTACCGGTGGTCTGGCCGGCTGTGATCACGATCACCGCGCCATTGGACAGGGTGATGGTCAGATCGGTCAGCGGTGCCTGGGTCAGGGTCGCGGTGTAAACCAGCACGCCACCGGCCTCGGTGATGGTCGGCGTGGCACTCAGGCTCAGCGTTGATTCGCGCAGGGCATTGGTGCTGGTATCGGCCGTCTGGCCGCCGATAGTGTTTTGTGTTGCCGAAGCCGCAGTGGCGAGGCCGGCGGTCGGGAAGCCAATGGTCGGATCGACCCGGGCAGCGGTTGCCTCCAGAGCCACGAAGCTGTGGCCGCCACCGGCAGCGCCGCCCGCGCTCGCGGCGGTCGGGCCGGCAGCAGTGGCTTCAAGCGCGGTGGTCGGGTCGGCTCCGGCAGCGATGGCTTGCTGCAGTTCGTCAACCGATGGCGCCGCTTGTGCGGTGGCTTGCGCAAGGTCGGTGCTGGAGTCCGGATTGCTGCCACTCCACTGAGTGTCGCGGCCCAGGTCCAGGGTCCGCCCGTCAGCCAGTTCAAGGGTGATGGCGCCAGCGGCCCCCGTGTCCACCTGGTCGCCCACAAACAACCGGTCGCCTTCAACGAGTACGCGGCGGATGCCCTCTGGGGACACCGCGAAAACCTGACCAACAATGCTTTTGACGATGGCAACAACACTGCTCATTGAAGACTCTCCGGGTGTCACGTTCAGTTGACTTCCATGAACCGCTCGGGCGTGTTCGCCGATCGGGGCTGGACGTTCTTACAAAATTCGATGCATAACTTTGACGCGCTAATCGTCAATAATTTGGCTATATTTTTTCGAAATTAACTTTATGCCAAACTATTGACCTTATGGGAGCCATCCTAAACAATCGCTCCAGTAATGTCACATTGATATTTAAGCGGCGACCTGTCCTACAGCGTGTGATCCAGTTCCGATTTTGAACTTTCCGACATACGGTCATTCCGGTTGCCATCATGCGATGCAGCGCCACGTTCTGCAGTGATTCAAGACAAGAAGTCCCGGGAAATTCCAACTATGCGTTTGCACCTGTTCAAGGTTCTACCTTTCGCCCTTGCCGCCAGTTTTGTTCAGGCGCAGACCCTTCCACAGGCCATGCAACAGGCACTGGATGTCCATCCGGAAATCCAGGCAGGGGTCAATAGTCGGCTGGCCGCGGATTATCAATTAAAGGCTGCAAAAGGTGGATACCTGCCGCGGGTCGACCTGCTGGGCGGTTATGGCCGCGAAGGCACCGACAGCGTCACCACCCGTGCCGCTGGCGGCAGCAACCACTGGGAAACGCTGAACCGTAGCGAGTCAAGTTTACGTCTGTCGCAGATGGTTTTTGACGGTTTTGCGACGTCCAGCGAAGTGGGGCGTCAACAAGCCACCGTTAATTCCCGTGCTTATTCCTTGATGGGCACCTCGGAACGCACCGCGTTGACCGTGGCTCAGGTTTATCTCGATGTGCTGACCCGTCGTGAATTCGTGCGCCTGGCCGAAGACAACCTGAAAAACCACGAACGGATTTTTGATCAGATCAAGTTGCGCACCCAGCGTGGCGTGGGCAGCGGCGCCGACCTCGATCAGGCCGAAGCGCGTATGGCCCAGGCCCGCAACAACCTGATCACCGAGCAGACCAACCTGGCTGATGCCCAGACCAACTTCCTCAGCGCCGTCGGACAAATGCCCGATCAACTGGAACGGCCCGCCGATTTCATGGCGCTGTTGCCGGCCAACCTGAATGAAGCCCGGGCGCAGATGCTGGAAAACAGCCCGATCCTGCGTTCCGCCGAATCGGATATCGCTGCTGCCGAGAAACAATACGAAGCGGCCAAGTCGAGCTTCTACCCGCGCTTCGATGCCGAACTGGGTCGCACCGCCGACAACGACCTCGATGGTCAGAACGGTCACAACAACGAATGGCAGGCCATGCTGCGCATGCGCTTCAATTTGTTCGCCGGTGGCAGCAACAAGGCCGATCTGGAATCCAAGTCCTACCTGTCGAACCAGGCGCTGGATATCCGCAACAACGCTCTGCGTGTGTTGAATGAAGAACTGGGCCTGGCCTGGAATGCCTTGAACAACGCCAACGCCCAGGTGCCGATCGCCCAGCAGTATGTCGATCGCAGCACCAGCGTGCGCAGTGCGTATCAGAAGCAATTCAGCCTCGGCGAACGGACGCTGCTTGACTTGCTCGACAGTGAAAACGAGCTGTTCACCGCTTCCCGTCGGCTGGTCGAGATCAAAAACATTCAGTTATTTACTCAGTACCGAATCAAGGCGACCATGGGCGAATTGCTCAAAAGTCAGGGCGTGGTCGCACCGTTGGCATCCGTTGTGCAGAATGACGTGAAGCCCAAGGTCCAGCTGCCTGGGATGAATTGAGTCCTGCCCCATTTCAACCGTTAGCCAAGAGTGTCGAGCGTGGAATCAGAAGTCAGTCGAGTTCAACTCATTCATGATCCACGCGCGCTGCATGACGATCCGTTACTGGACGGCCTGCTAGCCCTTTGCACGTTGCACCAGAAACCGGCCAGTGCGGCGATGCTGACCACCGGCCTGCCGTTGCCCAAGCAGCGTCTGAGTGTCGAACTGCTGCCGCGCGCAGCGGCTCGCGCCGGGCTGCAAGGGCGGGTGCTGCAACGCAAGCTCGAGCAGATTCCGGCGATCGCCATGCCGGCGCTGTTGCTGCTCAAGGACGGGCGCAGTGCAGTGTTGCTCGGCTGGCAAGGTGAAGACCAGGCCCGCCTGCTGCTCAGCGAAAGCGATGGCGGTGAAGTCTGCGTCAGTCGTGAACTGCTCGCCGACGACTACAGCGGCAAAGTGTTCTTCGCCCAACCCCAGCACAAATTCGACGTCAACCACGGCACGCTGATCCCGCGCGCGCGCTCGTGGTTTCGCGACACCCTCAAGCGTTCGCGCTGGCTGTATGCCGACGCCATCGCCGCCAGTCTGCTGATCAACATCATCGCCATGGCCGCGCCGCTGTTCGTGATGAATGTCTACGACCGCGTGGTACCGAACCAGGCCGAGTCGACCCTCTGGGTGCTGGCCATCGGCATTACCGGCGCTTATGTGTTCGACCTGATCCTCAAGAGTCTGCGCAGTCTGTGCCTGGACCTGGCCGGCAAGAAAACCGACCTGATCATTTCCGCGACGCTGTTCGAGCGTATCGTCGGCATGGCCATGAAGTACCGTCCGGCGCGGGTCGGCAGCTTCGCCCAGAACATCCATGAATTTCAGAGCCTGCGCGACTTCCTTGCGTCGCTGACCCTCACCAGTCTGATCGACCTGCCGTTTACGCTGTTGATCTTCCTGGTCATCGCGATCCTCGGCGGGCATCTGGTGTGGATTCCGGTGCTGGCGTTCCCGATTGCGCTGCTGATCGGTTATGCCTTGCAGAAGCCGCTGGTGGCGACCATGGAGCGAACCATGGCCCTGGGCGCCGAGCGCCAGTCGAGCCTGATCGAAACCCTCGCCGGTCTTGATGCGGTCAAGGTCAACAACGCTGAAAGCGAACGCCAGTACCAGTGGGAACAGACTATCGGCACCCTCAGCCGCCTTGAGCTGCGGGTGAAAATGCTGTCCGGTCTGGCGATGAACATCACCTTGCTGATTCAGCAATTGGCCGGGGTGATCATGATCGTCTTCGGCGTGTACCAGATCATTGCCGGCAACCTGAGCATGGGCGGTTTGATCGCCTGTTACATGCTCAGCGGTCGTGCCCTCAGCCCGCTGGCCTCGCTGTCCGGTCTGCTGACCCGCTACCAGCAAGCCCGCGTGACCATGACCTCGGTCGATCAGATGATGGAGTTGCCCCAGGAGCGCAATTTCGACGAGCGCCCGCTGAGCCGCAAGGTCCTGCAAGGCGCCATTGAATGCCGTCAGCTGACCTTCACCTATCCGAATCAACAGAACCCCGCGCTGAAGGGCATCAACCTGATCATCAAGCCAGGCGAGAAGATCGGCATCATCGGTCGCAGCGGCTCGGGCAAAAGCTCCCTGGCCAAACTGCTGGTGGGCCTCTATCAGCCGGACGACGGCGCGCTGCTGGTGGATGGTGTGGATATCCGCCAGATCGACGTCAGCGAGCTGCGCCACAACATTGGCTACGTGCCCCAGGACATCCAATTGCTCGCCGGTACGTTGCGCGACAACCTGGTGTCGGGCGCGCGCTATGTCGAAGACGAATTGGTGCTGCAAGCCGCGGAGCTGGCCGGCGTCCATGAGTTCGCCCGCCTGCACCCGCAAGGTTATGAACTGCAAGTAGGTGAGCGTGGGCAGAACCTGTCCGGCGGTCAGCGCCAGAATGTCGCCCTGGCCCGAGCGTTGCTGCTCAACCCGCCGATCCTGTTGCTGGACGAACCCACCAGCGCCATGGACAACACTGGCGAAGAGCGCCTGAAACAACGCCTCGCTGCCGTGGTGGAAAACAAGACCGTGGTGCTGGTGACGCACCGGGCCTCGCTGTTGTCGCTGGTGGATCGCCTGCTGGTGATCGACCGCGGGCAGATTCTCGCCGATGGCCCGAAAGCCGCCGTGATGGAAGCGTTGAAGAAGGGGCAGATCAGTGTTGCTTAAGTCCGGGGTCAAAGAATCCATCCGCCGCTACTTCAAAGGCTCCGCGTCGCTGCAAGGCCAGCCCCTTCCCGAGGTCAACAAAGCGCTGATCGAGGACGCCCCGCGCGTGGTGCGGTTGACGATCTGGGCGATCATCGGCTTCTTCGTGTTCCTGATGCTGTGGGCCAATTTTGCGGTGATCGATGAAGTCACCAAGGGCGACGGCAAGGCGATTCCGTCGTCGAAGATCCAGAAAATCCAGAACCTTGAGGGCGGCATCGTCTCCGAGTTGTTCGTCAAGGAAGGGCAAATCGTCGAAGCTGGCGCGCCGCTGATCCGTCTGGACGACACGCGGTTCGCCTCCAACGTTGGCGAAACCGAAGCCGATCGGCTGTCGATGCTGTTGCGTGTGGAGCGCTTGAGCGCCGAGGTCGATGACCGTCCGTTGAATTTTCCCGCCGATGTGCTCAAAGCCGTACCCGGCCAGGCCGCCAGCGAACAGTCGTTGTACATCAGTCGTCGTCAGCAACTGCACGATGAGATCGGTGGCTTGCAGGAACAGTTGATCCAGAAGCAACAGGAGCTGCGTGAGTTCACCTCCAAACAGGCCCAGTACCGCAGCGGTCTGTCCTTGCAGCGTCAGGAAATCGCCATGTCCGAGCCGTTGGTGGCTCAGGGCGCGGTATCCCCGGTCGAGGTATTGCGACTCAAGCGTGCCGAGGTCGAAACCCGCGGGCAATTGGACGCCACCACCCTGGCGATCCCTCGCGCCGAATCGGCGATCAAGGAAGTGCAGCGCAAGATCGATGAGACTCGCGGTAAATTCCGCAGCGAAGCCCTGACTCAACTCAACGAAGCGCGCACCGATCTGAACAAGGCACAGGCGACCGGCAAGGCGCTGGAAGACCGGGTCAGCCGGACACTGGTGACATCGCCGGTACGTGGCATCGTCAACAAATTGCTGGTGAACACCATCGGCGGCGTGATCCAGCCGGGCAGCGACCTGGTAGAAATCGTGCCGCTGGACGACACCTTGCTGGTAGAAGCCAAAATCCGCCCGCAAGACATCGCCTTCCTGCACCCGGGGCAAGACGCCACGGTGAAGTTCACGGCGTACGACTACACCATTTATGGTGGGCTGAAAGCCAAGCTGGAACAGATCGGTGCCGACACCATCACCGATGAAGACAAGAAGACCACTTACTACATCATCAAACTGCGCACCGAGCGCAGCCACCTCGGGACAGATGAAAAACCGTTGCTGATCATTCCGGGGATGGTGGCGTCGGTGGATATCATTACCGGCAAGAAGACCATACTCAGTTATTTGCTCAAGCCGATTATCCGGGCTCGCGCCGAGGCGTTGCACGAGCGGTAGTTTTCGGGTGAGGCTGATGGCCTCTTCGCGGGCAAGCCTCGCTCCTACAGGACGCGGGGCTTCTGTAGGAGCGAGGCTTGCCCGCGAAAGCGTCCTCAAAGACACCACACTTCAAAAGCCATATCGTTATTCGCTAACGGTATTTAAATTTAAATTCTTATACCTATAAAGTCACTTCCCTGCGTACCTGCCGACCAATCGGCGCGCCGCACGACACGAACCAACACGGGACCTCCGTGAGTTTCTGATCGACGCGCGCCCTTGAGCGCGCCGTGCGTGGGAGTGATTTTTATGTCAGCTGTCTCTTTTTCCCCAAAGCCTGAGCCAACAAGCGCCGCCACCCTCGCGTCGCAAGCCTTCGAAATCCGCCCGTTCAGCGGCGCCGTCGGTGCCGAAATCATCGGCCTGGATTTGTCCCGCCCAATCAATCACCAGGACTTCTCCCGAATCCACCGTGCGCACCTGGATCATCACGTGGTGGTGTTCCGCGACCAGCGTATAACCCCCGAGCAGCAGATCGCCTTCAGCCGCCGTTTCGGCGTGTTGCAGATCCATGTACTCAAGCAATTCCTGCTGGCCGGGCATCCGGAAATTCTCATCGTTTCCAACATCATCGAAAACGGCCAATCCATCGGCCTCGGTGATGCCGGCAAGTTCTGGCACTCCGATCTCTCTTATAAAGAACTGCCGAGCCTGGGCTCGATGCTGCATGCCCAGGAGCTGCCCTCCGAAGGCGGCGACACGCTGTTTGCCGACATGCACAAAGCCTGGGACAGCCTGCCCGAGGCGCTGCGTAAAGCCGTCGAAGGTCGTTCGGCCGCGCATTCCTACACGGCACGCTACAGCGAGAGCAAATTCGAGGGCAACTGGCGTCCGACCCTGACGCCGGAGCAACTGGCTCAGGTCGCTGAAGTGGTTCACCCGATCGTGCGCACCCATCCGGAAAACGGTCGCAAGGCATTGTTCGTCAGCGAGGGCTTCACCACCCGCATCGTCGGTTTGCCGGAAGACGAGAGCAAACAATTGCTCGACGAGCTCTACGCCCACAGCGTGTTGCCGCAAAACATTTACCGCCATCAATGGCAGGCCCACGACCTGGTGTTCTGGGACAACCGCTCGCTGATTCACCTCGCCGCCGGATGCCCCAGTCATCTGCGCCGCAAGTTGTATCGCACCACCATCCAGGGCGACGCGCCTTTCTGATTTCGGAGAACCCTCATGTCCAAACGTCTTCCATTTGCACCGTTGGCCGCCGCTATCGGCGTGGGTTTCAGCCTGCTCGCCGGCAGCCTGTTGGCGCCGACCGTGGCCCACGCCGAGGGTGAAATTCGTATCGCCGAACAATTCGGCATCGTTTATCTGCTGCTCAACGTGGTGCGCGATCAGAACCTGATCGAGAAATACGGCAAGCAGGAAGGCATCGACATCAAGGTCGACTGGACCCAGCTCTCCGGCGGCTCGGCGGTCAACGATGCGTTGCTTTCCGGCTCCATCGACATTGCCGGTGCCGGCGTCGGGCCGCTGCTGACCATCTGGGACCGCACTCACGGCAAACAGAACGTCAAGGCCGTGGCTTCCCTGGGCAACTTCCCTTACTACCTGGTGAGCAACAATCCAAAGGTCAAAACCATCGCTGACTTCACCGAAAAGGACCGCATTGCGGTGCCGGCGGTCGGGGTGTCGGTGCAGTCGCGCTTCCTGCAATACGCAGCAGCCAAGCAATGGGGCGACAAAGAATTCAATCGCCTCGACAAGTACACCATCGCCGTTCCGCACCCGGATGCCACTGCGGCACTGATCGCTGGCGGCACCGAGTTGACCGGGCACTTCTCCAACCCGCCCTTCCAGGATCAGGCGCTGGAAAACCCCAGCGTGCACGTGGTGCTGAACACTTATGACCTGCTCGGCCCGAACTCGCCGACCGTGTTGTTCGCCACCGAGAAATTCCGCAACGAGAATCCGAAAACCTATAAAGCCTTCATCGCGGCGCTGACCGAAGCGGCCGAGTTTGCGCAGAGCGATAAAGGCGCGGCGGCCGACACATACATCCGTGTCACCAAGGCAAAAATCGACCGTGCGGCGTTGCTGAAAATCATCGACAACCCGCAGTTCGAATTTACCGTCACGCCGAAAAACACTTACCCACTGGCCGAGTTCCTCTACCGCGTCGGCGCGATAAAAAACAAACCGGATTCGTGGAAGGATTACTTCTTCCAGGATGCCAAACCGCTGCAAGGGAGCTGATCGACATGAACGCCCCCTTGCAAGGCCGCACGGCCAGCAATCCGATCGCGGTCGCGCAAGCGCTGCTGTCGGTCGACAAGGTCAGCCTGGAATACCGCACGCCCGCGCGTGTGGTTCGAGCGACCCATCAGGTCAGTTTCGAGATCGATCCGGCGGACCGCTTTGTGTTGCTCGGTCCGTCCGGCTGCGGCAAATCGACGTTGCTCAAGGCGATCGCCGGGTTCATCCCGCCCTGTGAGGGCGAGATTCGCCTGCAAGGCCAGCGGGTCGATGCGCCAGGGCCGGACCGGATCGTGGTGTTCCAGGAGTTCGATCAGCTGCCGCCGTGGAAAACCGTCAAACAGAACGTGATGTTTCCGCTGCTCGCGTCCAAAACCCTCAAGCGTAAAGAGGCTGAAGAGCGGGCGCTGCACTATCTGGACAAGGTTGGTCTGGCGGCGTTTGCCGATGCCTATCCGCATACCTTGTCTGGCGGCATGAAAGCTCGGGTGGCGATTGCCCGGGCGTTGGCGATGCAACCGAAAATCCTGTTGATGGATGAACCCTTCGCCGCCCTCGACGCGCTGACCCGGCGCAAGATGCAGGAAGAGTTGCTGCTGCTCTGGGAGGAGGTGCGTTTCACGCTGCTGTTCGTCACTCACTCCATCGAAGAGGCGTTGGTGGTGGGCAACCGGATTCTGCTGCTGTCGCCTCATCCGGGACGGGTGCGAGCCGAAGTCCACAGCCATCAATACGATTTGCACAGCCTCGGCGGTGTGGCGTTCCAGGAATCGGCGCGGCGGATTCATCGGCTGTTGTTCGATGAAGGCCAGTCACCGGAAACCGAGCGCGCGCTGGATTTTTCCGACATTCGCATCGCTTATTGAGCCATTGAAAGGAGTGCCCGATGAGCCCACTATCATCCGCGCGTAAAGAGTACGAAACCGTTTTGCAGCCGCTGACGAGCGTCCCGCTGGAGCGTGAGTTAGCCCTCGGTCAGCGTCTCTGGCAACAGGGCTGGTTGCGTAAAAGCCTGATCCTGATTGTGCTCGCGCTGCTCTGGGAAGCCGTTGCCCGTTACCAGAATAACGACCTGCTGCTGCCAGGTTTTCTGCAAACCGCCAGCGCGCTGTACGACGGCCTGCTCAGCGGTGAGCTGTTGGGCAAGGTGTGGATTTCGCTGGTGGTGTTGTTGAAGGGCTACCTGATCGGGATTGTGCTGGCGTTTGCCTTGACCACACTGGCGGTGTCGACGCAATTGGGGCGCGATCTGCTGAGCACGCTGACCTCGATGTTCAACCCGCTGCCGGCGATTGCGCTGTTGCCGCTGGCGCTGCTGTGGTTCGGACTGGGGCAGAACAGTCTGATTTTTGTACTGGTGCATTCGGTGCTCTGGGCGTTGGCCTTGAACACCTATGCCGGGTTCCTTGGCGTTTCGGAAACCCTGCGCATGGCGGGGCGCAATTACGGCCTTAAGGGCATGCGTTTCGTGTTGTTCATCCTGATCCCGGCCGCGCTGCCGTCGATCCTCGCCGGTTTGAAAATCGGCTGGGCGTTCGCCTGGCGCACGCTGATTGCCGCTGAACTGGTGTTTGGAGCGACCAGCGGCAAGGGTGGGTTGGGGTGGTACATCTTCCAGAACCGTAATGAGCTGTACACCGACAAGGTGTTTGCCGGGTTGGCGGTGGTGATCCTGATTGGGTTGCTGGTGGAGAATCTGGTGTTTGATACGTTGGAGCGGGTGACGGTGAAGCGTTGGGGGATGCAGCGCTGAGTTTTGCGGTGTCTGATCTGGCCCCTTCGCGGGCTTGCCCGCGATGGCGGCAGACCTGCCAATACATCAGTCAGAAGGATGTTTGCTAGCATTGCGTCTGAATCAATCCAGATCAGATCAACATCCTCACCGTGCAAGGCGAATTGCTGGCGACCCAGCAGCAATGGGTCGAAAGCTCGACCGGGGTGTTGTTGGCGATGGTGGGGTTGTACAAGGCGTTGGGTGGGGGATGGGAGTCGGTGTATCCGGTGGCGGAGATGGCGCAGCGTTGATATGGATGATTTGTAAGGAAATTAATACCTATCCGCCAACGCGCGCTCCAACCAATGATGGCCATCCGCTTGACGCGTTCCCCCGCTGTCGTAGACTCCGCTCATCCGTCAGGGAGTTACGGTTATGCGGCGTTTTCGTGTTTGGGTTGCGGGATTAACCTTTGTAACGTGCGTAGTACAGGCGCAAACGCCTGCGCCAGACGATTCGTTGTTGGAAAGCAACGCGGTCGGCGGTAACGCGTCAGCCAGCAGTGAAGCCCGTGGCGTGCTGCGAGCCCGGGATCAGGCGGTGCTCGCCAGTGAGTTGTCCGGGCGGATTGTCGAGTTGCCGTTCAGTGAGGGCGAGTCGTTCAAAAAGGGCGACACCCTGGCGCGGTTCGACTGTTCGGCTTATCAGGCTCAGCTCAACGCGGCTCAGGCCGCCAACCGTGGCGCCGGTGAGGAACTGGCCCATAACCGGCAACTGGCGGCGTTGAATTCGGTGGGGCGTTTTGAAGTGGCGCGGGCCGAGGCCAAGGTCAGCGAAACCCAGGCGCAATCTCAGGTTTATCAGGTTCAGGTCAAACGCTGCAGCGTGGTTGCGCCGTTCGATGGCCAGGTCGTCGAGCGCAAGGTCAAGCGCTACGAAAGCGTTGCCGCCGGCGCGCCGTTGCTGGATGTGGTCGATAATCGCACCCTGGAAATTCACCTGTTGGTACCGTCACGCTGGATGGGCAAGCTCAAGCCCGGCCAGACGTTCAGCTTTGTTCCCGATGAAACCGGTCAGCCGCTGGATGCCACGGTCAAGCGCCTCGGCGCGCGGATCGACGAAGGCAGCCAAACCTTGCTGCTGGTGGCGACGCTGCCCAACGCCAGCGGTCTGTTGGCCGGCATGAGCGGGACGGCGCGTTTCGCGGAGCTGAAATGAACGCGCCGGTGACGGGTGGCGCCGAGCAGGTATTTGCCAGGTTTCTCGATCTCGAACGCCAGACCCGCGCCGCGCGCAATCCTGCTCAATTGGCCTACAGCCTGGTCAATGACGGTCAGGCGCTGTTCAGTTTCCGCCATGCCGCGTTGTTGATCGCCGGCAAGGTGCAGGCGGTGACCGGTGTCAGTGCGGTGGAGCCGAATGCGCCGTTCGTGGCGTTTGTCGAGCAAGCGGTCACGCAGCTGTTCAAGCTCGAAGTGCTGAAACAGGCACGGGTGATCGCGTCCGATCTGCTCAGCGAATCGATTCAGGCCGATTGGCAAAGTCTGTCGGCCGCTCAGGTGTTCTGGTTGCCACTGATTGATCATCAGGGCGAGATATTCGGCGGGCTGTGGCTGGCGCGGGATGTGCCATGGAACCCTGCCGAGCAGGTGTTGTTGTCGCAACTGGGCGACACCTATAGTCACGCCTGGCTGGCGCTGCAACCGCGCAAGCCCTGGCGACTGCGTTGGACGCGTAAGCGTCAGGTGGCACTGGTCGCGGTGTTGTTGCTCGGGTTGCTGATTCCGGTGCGCCAATCGGTGTTGGCGCCGGCTGAGGTCGTCCCGTTGGGCGGTCGGGTGGTCGCGGCGCCGCTGGACGGGGTGATCGCCGAGTTCCTGGTCAAACCCAACCAGACGGTGAAGACCGGCGACCTGCTGCTGCGCTTCGAAAGCACCACGCTCAAGGCTCAGGCTGATGTGGCCGAGCGCGCTCTGGGCGTTGCCGAAGCGGAACTCAAGGCCAATTCCCAACGCTCCTTCGCCGATGCCGAATCCAGTTCGAAAGTCGATCTGCTGGCGGCCCGCGTCGAACAGAAGCGCGCCGAACGGGATTACGCCCGTGAACTGCTCAAACGCAGCGAAGTGCGTGCCGAGCGAGACGGCATCGCGGTGTTCGCCGACGCTGAACGCTGGACCGGCAAACCGGTGCAGACCGGCGAGCGCTTGATGGAACTCGCCGACCCGAATCAGGCCGAGTTGCGCATCGAATTGGCCGTGGGCGATGCGATTGCCCTGGAACCGGGGGCGCAAGTCGCTCTGTTTCTCGACAGCGATCCACTGCAGCGCTACCAGGCCAGACTCGAGCGTTCGGCCTATGAAGCGCAGCCGACGGCTGCCGGGCAATTGGCTTATCGACTGGATGCGACGTTCGACAGCGCGCCGCCGCGCATTGGCTTGCGTGGCACCGCGAAAATCTTCGGCGACCGTGCGCCGCTGGCGCTGTACCTGTTGCGTCGACCGCTGGCCGGGTTGCGTCAGAGCGTGGGCCTTTAGATGAGCTTGCCGAGCCTGCGGGCAGACTTGCAATTGTCGGCGGCAGCCCCGGCCCTCGACGGGTCGCCGTGCTGGACCCTGGCCGATCCGGTGCGTGGACGTTACTTCAAACTCGGCGCGGCGGCGATGCGCTTGCTGCGTCATTGGTCCCTGGGTGATCCCGAGCAGGTGCTGCGTGCCGCCAACCGCGAGCCAGGGCTGCCGCTGGACGGCGCGGCGCTTGAGCAATTGCTGGAGTTTTTGCGCGGCCACGACCTGATCAGCGCCCTCGACCCATCGCAGCGCGCCAGTTATAGCCTGAAGGCCGCAGCTCAACGCCAGAGCCTGTGGAAAATTCTGCTGCATCAATACCTGTTTTTCCGGATTCCGCTGTGGCGCCCGGACGCCTTTCTCAATCGCGTCTGGCCGTGGCTGGAGCGTTTCGGCCCGCGCGTGTTGCGCTACGGATTGCCCGCGACGCTGGGACTCGGGGTGTTTCTGGTATCGCGGGACTGGCAGCGATTCATCGCCACTTTTCCGCACCTGTTCAGCCTCGGCGGCGCATTGGCATTCGCGGTGGCGCTGTTTTTCGCCAAGCTGTGCCACGAGTTCGGCCACGCCTTCATGGCCAAGCGCGCCGGCTGTCGGGTGCAGAGCATGGGCGTGGCGTTCATGGTGCTGCTGCCGATGTTCTACACCGATGTCAGCGACGCCTGGCGGGTCAACGATAGACGTGCGCGATTGCTGATCGGCGCCGGCGGGGTGCTGGCGGAACTGGTGTTGGCCTGTATCGCGCTGCTCGCCTGGTCACTGCTGCCCGATGGCCCCGGGCGCACGGCGGCGTTCATGCTCGCCAGTGCCACCTGGATCACTACGCTGGTGATCAACCTCAACCCGTTCATGCGTTTCGACGGCTACTTCTTGCTCAGCGACTTCTGGGAAGTGGACAACCTTCAGGGACGTGCCTTTGCCTTGTGTCGCTGGCGATTGCGCGAGTTCCTGTTCGGCTACGCTGCCCCGGCGCCGGAGCCGTGGTCGCCGAAGATGCAGCGGCGTTTGTTGATCTGGGGATACGGCTCGTGGCTGTGGCGCGCGGCGTTGTTTTTCGGGATTGCGCTGGCGGTTTATCACCTGTTCTTCAAGGTATTGGGGATCTTCCTGATGCTGGTGGAGCTGGTGTGGTTCATCTTCCTGCCGATCCTGAACGAGTGGCGGCAATGGTGGAGTCGTCGCGAACAGGCGCATACGCCTCGGGTACTGATCAGTGGCCTGACATTACTTGGGCTGTTGTTGCTGCTGGCGCTGCCGTGGCGCAGCGCGGTGGAGCTGCCGACGATGCTGGAGGCGGGACGCACCAGCGCCCTGCACGCGCCGGTGGCGGCGCGGGTAAAAACGGTGAATGTGCACGACGGCCAGGTTGTCGCTCAGGGTGAAGTGCTGATCGAGCTGGAGACACCGGACCTGGACTCACGCCAGGCGATCGTTCGTCGCGAGATCCAGATCCAGCAATTGCAGATGCGTCGTCAGGCCAGCCGCAGCGAAACCGCAGCCGACGCCGGAATCGTCGAGCAGCGCCTGGCGGAAGCGGTGGCTGAATACCGTGGCCTGGTCGCCCAGCGTGAGCGACTGCTATTGCGTGCGCCCCACGCCGGCAAGGTGCGCGACCTGTTGCCGCAGTTAACGGTCGGTCGCTGGCTTTCGACTAAAGATCCTTTGGCGCGGGTGGTCGAAGACGGCGCGCGGTTGCGCGGTTATTTGGCCGAAGCCGAGCTCTGGCGTGTTGCTTCGGGTGCTCGCGGGCGGTTCATCGCCGATGACCCGATGCACCCGGCGATCGCCGTGCAATTAAGCGAAATCGATACCAACGGCGCGGCTTATGTCGATCAAGAGGCGCTGACTTCCGATCATCACGGGCCGATTGCCGTACGCCGGGATGAGCATCAGCGCGCCGAGCCGGTGCAGGGGCAGTATGGCGCGCGGTTGAGCATCCTCGAAGAGACGCCGACGCCGGTGCAACCTTTGCGCGGCATCGTGGTGTTGCAGGGCAGTGGCGAATCGTTGCTGGGCGTTGCCTGGCGGCGCATGGCGGCCTTGGGGGTCAGGGAAAGCGGTTTCTAGGGAGAGCAGCGATGGCGAACAGCAATTCAGTGGCGGCGGACGGCCTGGTGGTCAGACCTTCGCGGACCAGCGATGGACCTTTCCTGCACAGCCTTTACCAGGCGGCGCGGCCGGATCTGCAATGGATCGACGGCGAGCAGGAAGTGGTCGAGCAGGTGATTGCCCAGCAATTCACCGTACAGGAGCAAGGACTGGGGGAAAACTTTCCCAATGCCATGCATTACGTGATCGAGAAACTCGACACAGCCATCGGCGCGCTGACCACCGACTTCGGTCCCAATGAAATTCGCGTGCTGTACTTGGCGTTCATCCCCCAGGCCCGAGGTCGGGGTTATGGGCGGACGGTGCTGCAAGGCGTGCAAAAAGCCGCGCAACAAATCCGTTGTCCGGTGGCGACGGTGGTCTGGGCTAACAATCCCCATGCGCGCCAGCATTACCTGGCGCTGGGGTTTCAGGTTGAAGAGCGCAACCCGGCGGCGGAGCGGTTGGTGTGGTACCCGCAGGGTTAAGAGCAATACAAAAAACTGTGGTGAGGGGCTCACCACATAAGCCCGCTCCCACAAAGTCTCAGTTGAAGGCGATGTAGAAATAACCCACGTCGGGATCCCGCCCCATGGTCGGTACTCGCGAGACAAAAATATTTTCCACCTGGCCCAGTTCCGGCAACTCCAGCGCACACAAGCCATCGACAAAATCGGTGGGTTGCAGGCTGTTGAGCTCGACGCTGAACGGCATGCGCTCGCTTTTGGGCATCTGTGAATGGGGCGTTTCTTTAAGGGTGTCGATATGGATCGGCAATTCACTGCCATCGGGCAGCCGCAGCGTCCCGGTCTTGCCCAGCAGTGCCTGAAAGTGTTGGCTTTGAACCTGTTGCAGCATGGCATCCCTCCATCAAGCAAAAGTGGCCGGGGGATGTGCATCCCCCGGCCAGACCCTCAGTTACGCGAAGGGAATAATCCGTTCAGGGCGATGCTGAAGTTGAGTACCAGGAACGGGTTCATCACCGTCATGGGCAAACCATTGCCAGCGGAAGAGATTTCCCCCGTCACCGTGCTGGTGACGCCCTTGAGCGGTACCGCCGCAGCACCTTGCTGATCGGAGTAGATACTCGCCGAGCCGGGCCCGCCGCCCGAGGCGCCGATGTACGAGTTGGTTGCGGTCGGATTGGTGACCGGGTTGCTCGCCGGGCTGGCCAGTTGCAGGGTGGTGGTGGCCGTGAGCCCGGACAGGGCGTGGGTGTGGTTGGGCAGGTTATTGATGGTCGCGGTGACGTTCTCGGTCCCGGAGACCTCGCCGATGACGCGCGGGGTCAGACCCAGGCCATTGCCCTGGGCAATCGGCATGCGGCCCTGCAGGTTGGGCAGCATGAAATTGGTGGTGCCATTGCCTCCATAGTAGGTTCCCAGCAGTGAGAACAGCGCCTGGTATTGCGAGATCCCCAGCGTCTGGCCGTAGCACAGGGCCCAGCCGTTGGGGGCGAAGTTAAAGGCGAAAGGTTGGATAGTGCCCATGAATACTTCCATAGTTCCTCATCCCTCAGGTTAGTGTCTGATATGTCACATCGCAGGCCCGGTTATCCGGGCGGATCGCAGTGATCAGCCGACTCCGTTCATCTCCGTGGCTGGGTCACGCCACGCCAAAGCGTAGACGCTGATCGGAATGATTGCCGGACGTCGTCCGTCGTAAAGCCAGCATCGACGACGGGCCTGAGCCTGTCCTACAGTGCTTGAGAAACTTCGCAATTCATTGGGTGGTAGCAAGGGGAGGCAATGGAGGCGCGCAGAGAAACACCGCTGGGTGACACCCAGGATCCGCACGCGACACCGGGCTCATGGGCGGCTGCCCGCCGCTTGCTGCGGTGGGCGCGGGAGCATTGGCTGCTGCCGATCCTGGCATTGGCCGCGCTGGTGCGTTTTTACGATCTGACGGCGGCGGCGATCTGGGGCGACGAAGGGTCCAGCTTGCTGCTGAGCCAGTATTCCCTGGCCGGGATCTGGGAGCATGCGGCCCATGACGTGCATCCGCCGTTGTATTTCATGCTGCTGCACGGCTGGATCGAGCTGTTTGGCGACGGCATTTTTTCGATTCGTTGCCTGAGCGCACTGCCGGGGATTGCCGCCGTTGGGCTCGGCGTCTGGCTGGTGGACCTGCTCGCAACCCGCCGCGCCGCGTTGCTGGCCGGGGTTCTGCTGGCGCTGTTGCCGACGGCGGTGCGGTATAGCCAGGAAGTGCGGATGTATTCGTTGCTGGGGATGTGGCTGATCGGTGCCACGATCGCCCTGGTGTACTGGATAAAACGGCCACAACGCACGCGCTATCTGGTGATCTACACCCTGCTGATGACAGCGGCGTTCTACACCCATTACTTCACCGCGCTGTGCGTGCTGTGTCACTGGTTGTATCTGGGCCTGATCCGTGTACAGCCAGGGTATCGACTGCGACACATTCAGCGCTCGGGCTGGTGGCTGGCCAATGTGGCGATTGTGCTGTTGTACCTGCCGTGGGTGCCCAGCCTGATCGATCTGATCCAGCACTTGGATCTGCTCAAGGCCAATGGTGATGTGGGGTGGGAGCCCCCCGTCATGCTCGGCTCATTACCGTCGATGATCTGGTCGATCCTGATCCAGGACGATGGCGAGAACCTGCCCACGCTGATTTTTATCGCGCTGCCACTGGCATTGGCGGTCCTGGCGGGCGTGGCGCTGGCCCGCGACCGCAGTGTATTCCGTGGCAGTGCGCTGGCGGTGATCTACACCTCGGTCCCGTTAGTGCTGGTGTTTGCGGTGTCGTTCATCTCGCCGGTGTTCATCGAGCGTTATCTGACCGCATACGCCTTGGGTCTGCCGATGGTTGTCGCGCTGGCCGTCGATCGCTTGTACGCAGACTTCAAGGTCTTGGCGCTGGCAGTGCTGCTGCTGTTTGCCGGCGTCGAGATGGTGGGGCTGAAGAACAATGCCACGGTGGATACTGAGGATCAGATCAGCGTCATGGTCAACCACGTGAACCAGCACTTCATGCCCGGCGATCGAATCGTCACCAGCGACATGCTCTGGTACCTGAGTTACGTCTATTACAACCAGACCAACGCCAAACTGATGCTGTACACGCCACCATTGGCCGATGGCCGGTCGAGCCGGCCGAACGCCTACGGTTTCGGTACGCTGGTGACCAATGACATCTACCTGGATAGCCTCGATGCCTTGCCCAAAGGCACTGGTCGGGTATGGCTGGTCGGTACCCTCGAGGGGGCGGACGAGTTCGCTCCGTTGCCCGCGGGCTGGCGACGCGTCGACGAAGCCCGGGGGGGAGGCGCCGTGGCACGCTTGTATGTGCTGAAGTAATTCGTGGTTTCAGGGCTTAAACGATTCAACTTTTAAACAGTTATATAAATTTCATTTTCCAGTCGATTTAGCTCCGATTTGATATCAAAACACCACTAGCTGTAAGGCCATTCATGGTCTACGCTCCGTCGTACAAAGGACTGAATGACGGGTGAATGGATTGCAGCAATTTCACTTTATCTCCGGCTTGCCGCGCTCGGGCTCGACCCTGCTTTCTGCCATTCTTTTGCAGAATCCGCGTTTCCATGCCGGCATGACCAGCCCCGTGGGCGCACTCTTTTCCGGCGTTCTGGAGCAATGCAGCGCCGGCAGCGAATTCGGTGCGGTGATCGACACCGATATGCGTCGCCGCCTGTTGCGCGGCCTGTTCGACTCTTTCTACGCCGACAAGGCCGACAAACCGGTGGTGTTCGACACCAACCGCCTGTGGAGTTCACGCCTGCCGGCGATCAGCGATCTGTTCCCTCAAGCCAAGATCATTGCCTGTGTGCGCAATGTCGCCTGGGTCATGGACAGCATCGAGCGCCTGTACCGCGCCAATCCCTTTGAAAACACCAAGTTGTTCGGCGATGCAGTCGAACGCAACACGGTCTACAGCCGCTGCGAAACCCTGGCCCAACGCAATCGGTTGGTGGGGTTTTCCTGGGCCGCCCTCAAGGAAGCCTATTACGGCGAACACGCCGACTCGCTGCTGATCATCGATTACGACCTGCTGAGCCAGGCACCGGAGCGGGTAATGCGGCTGGTCTACGACTTCATCGGCGAACCCTGGTTCGAACATGATTTCGATCATTTGGCCTACGACGCGCCGGAATTCGACCAGGCCCTTGGCCTCTCGGGGTTGCACAAGGTGAAGGCCAAGGTCCAATTGCAGTCCAGGCGCACGATCCTGCCGCCGGATTTGTTCAAGCAATACGCCGAGTTGTCCTTTTGGCTCGATGGTTCAGCCAGCGCCGCCAATGTCATTCGTATGAAAGCCGACGCCGCGATCAGTTGATCGCGGCGTTTTCATTGATCTGTCAAAAGTTCGAGTCCGGGTGAGCAGCATGTGGTGGAGCAAAGGCAAGTCGCGGGTTACCGAAGGCGCACGAGCGCTGGCCTCGCCAATGATCATGTCATTGGAGCCCCGCATGCTGTTCGACGGCGCGGTAGCCGCCACGGTGGCCGATACCGCCCAGGCTGACACCCATGCCACGGCCGACGCGGTCAAGGCACCGACCGCCGATCAGCCGGTCGCCAGCAAGGATACCCACGGCCAGGCCGATGCCACGCCAACCCCGACGCCTGTCGCAGTACCGGGACAAAGCGTGGTGTTCGTCGATTCGCGGGTCAAGGACGCCGACAGCCTGCTTAAAGGCGTCGCACCTGGCACTCAGGTGGTTCAGCTGGACGCGAGCAAGGACGGCTTGCAGCAGATTGCCGACTACCTCGATACCCATCAAGGCATCAGTTCGGTGCAGATCATCGCCCACGGCAACGCAGGCGATCTGTGGCTGGGTAACAGTTATCTGTCGGCCGATAACGTCGCGGCCCGCAGCGCCGTGCTGGCGGAAATCGGCAAGGACATGAACGTCGGCGGCGACATCATGATCTACGGCTGCTACACCGCCGAAGGCGAGCGTGGTTTGAGTTTCGTCGACTCGCTGGCGCAACTGACCGGTCGTGATATCGCCGCTTCCAGCAACCGCACCGGGGTCGGTGGCGACTGGAATCTGGAAATTGCCACCGGCAACATCGAAAGCACCAACGTGCTCTCGACCACGGCCATGAACGACTATCACTGGGGCCTGGCCACCTGGACCGCCACCAACAACGCCAACACGGGCGTCGGATCGTTGCGCGCCGCCCTCGCCTCGGCGCAGAACGGCGATATCGTCACATTCAGCACCGGCATGACGGTGCAGTTGACCTCCGAGTTGCTGATCAACAAGAGCGTCTACGTTGACGGCGACTTGAACAACGACGGTGTGGCAGATGTGACTCTCGATGGTCAGTACAAGACCCGAGTGGTTGAAGTGGCGTCTGGCAGCACGGTGACACTCGATGGCCTGGTGATCACCCGTGGCCTGGTGGCGGGCAACGGTGGCAACGGTGGCTACGGCGCCACGGGCGCAATGGCCGGGGGGATTTTCAACGCAGGGATTCTGACCCTGAAAAACGTTACCGTGACCTCCAACGCCGCTTCCGGTGGCGGTGGCGGCGGCGGTGTCACGGGCGCTTTTTACGGCGGTGGCGGCGGTGGCGGTGGCGGTTTAGGCGGCCAGGGCGGCGGGCACGGCGGTTCGGCAGGGCCGGGCACCGGCACATTGGGCGGCCAGGCGGGCAGCGCCGGTGTCGGTGGTTATGGCGGCGGTTATGACGCCACCCACATGGGCGGTCGCGGTGGTTCCACCACTGGCGGTGCTGGCGGGGTGGGCGTTTCCTATTACAGCAATGGCGGTAACGGTGCGACGGCCACCAATGGCACGATTTCCATTGGCGGTGGCGGCGGCGGGGCCGGTTGGGACAAGGTAGGTGGCGCCGGCGGCAACGCTGTGGGCGGGATCTACAACGCCAGCAGCGGCACCATCACCGTCATCGGCACGTCGACCATCAGCAACAACATCGGCGCCGGTGGCGGCGGTGGCGGTGGTGGTGGCCAAGGCAGCAATGCCAGTAATGGCGGCATTGGCGGCAGGGGCGTCGGTGCGATCTGGAACAAAGGCACGTTGCTGATGACGGCCGCCAACTTCGCGGCCCTGGCCGGCAATGCCGCAGCCAGTGGCGCAGGCGGTACCGCGCAGGGCGGAGGTTCAACCGGCACCTCGCCGACCTCTTTCTCGACTATCTACAACGACGGTGGCGTACTCAATACCGCGTATTCGCCACCGCCGACCGCGACCATTGTGGTCGCCGACACCACACTGAGCATCGGCGAAACGTCCTTGGTGACGATCACCTTTTCCGAGGCAGTGACCGGTTTCACCAACGCGGACCTGACTATCCCCAACGGCACCCTGAGCTCCGTCAGCAGCAGCGATGGCGGCATCACCTGGACGGCAACGTTCACCCCGTCCGCCAGTATTGCCGATACGACCAACGTCATCACCCTGGACAACACCGGCGTGATAAACGGCCTGGGCACCGCCGGCGTCGGCACCACCAACTCCAATAACTACACGGTCGACACCGTACGCCCGACCGCGACCATCGTGGTGGCGGACAATGCGCTGAAAGTCGGCGAAACCTCGCTGGTGACCATCACCTTCAACGAAGCGGTGAGTGGTTTCACCAACGCGGACCTGACGATTGCCAACGGTACGTTGACCTCGGTGAGCAGTAGCGATGGCGGCATCACCTGGACGGGAACCTTCACCCCAACCGCCAGCATCACCGATACGACTAACCTCATCACCCTGGACGACACCGGAGTCAGCGACCTGGCGGGCAACGCCGGCAGCGGCACCACCGACTCCAACAACTACGCCGTCGATACGGTGCGCCCGACCGCCACGATTGTGGTGGCCGATACAACGCTGACCGCGAGTGAAACCTCGCTGGTGACCATTACGTTCAGCGAAGCGGTGAGTGGTTTCACCAACGCCGACCTGACCATCGCCAACGGCACGCTGAGCGCGGTGAGCAGCAGCGACGGCGGCCTCACCTGGACGGCGACCTTCACGCCGTCGGCCAGCGTCAATGACACCACCAACCTGATCACCCTGAACAATACCGGGGTCAGTGATCTGGCGGGCAACACCGGCAGCGGCACCACCAACTCGAACAACTACGTGATCGACACCGTCCCGCCGACCGCGACCATCGTGGTCGCCGACAACGCACTGAAAATCGGCGAAACCTCACTGGTGACCATCACCTTCGATCAGGCGGTGAGCGGTTTCACCAACGCGGACCTGAGCATCGCCAACGGTACACTCACGGCGGTGAGCAGCAGCGACGGCGGCATTACCTGGACGGCGACCTTCACCCCGACCGCCAGCATCACCGACGCGACCAACCTGATCACCCTGGACAACTCTGGCGTGCAGGCGGCCGCCAGCGGTAACGTGGGCATTGGCACGACCGACTCCAACAACTATGCCATCGACACCGTGCGCCCGACGGCCACGATCGTGGTCGCGGACACGGCGTTGAAAATCGGCGAAACCTCGCTGGTGACCATCACCTTCTCCGAGGCGGTGAGCGGTTTCACCAACGCCGACCTGACCATCGCCAACGGTACGCTCACGGCGGTGAGCAGCAGCGACGGCGGCATCACCTGGACGGCGACCTTCACGCCTTCGGCGAGCATCAGCGACACCACCAACCTGATCACCCTGGACAACACCGGGATCAGCGACCTGGCGGGCAACGCCGGCAGCGGCACCACCGACTCCAACAACTACGCCGTCGATACGGTGCGCCCGACCGCCACGATTGTGCTGGCCGATACGACGCTGACCGCGGGTGAAACCTCGCTGGTGACCATTACGTTCAGCGAAGCGGTGAGTGGTTTCACCAACGCCGACCTGACCATCGCCAACGGCACGCTGAGCGCGGTGAGCAGCAGCGACGGCGGCATCACCTGGACGGCGACCTTCACGCCTTCGGCCAGCGTCAATGACACGACCAACCTGATCACCCTGAACAATACCGGGGTCAGTGATCTGGCGGGCAACACCGGCAGCGGCACCACCAACTCGAACAACTACGTGATCGACACCGTCCCGCCGACCGCGACCATCGTGGTCGCCGACAACGCACTGAAAATCGGCGAAACCTCACTGGTGACCATCACCTTCGATCAGGCGGTGAGCGGTTTCACCAACGCGGACCTGAGCATCGCCAACGGTACACTCACGGCGGTGAGCAGCAGCGACGGCGGCATTACCTGGACGGCGACCTTCACCCCGACCGCCAGCATCACCGACGCGACCAACCTGATCACCCTGGACAACTCTGGCGTGCAGGCGGCCGCCAGCGGTAACGTGGGCATTGGCACGACCGACTCCAACAACTATGCCATCGACACCGTGCGCCCGACGGCCACGATCGTGGTCGCGGACACGGCGTTGAAAATCGGCGAAACCTCGCTGGTGACCATCACCTTCTCCGAGGCGGTGAGCGGTTTCACCAACGCCGACCTGACGATCGCCAACGGCACGTTGACCTCGGTGAGCAGCAGCGACGGCGGCATCACCTGGACCGCGACCTTCACGCCTTCGGCGAGCATCAACGACACCACCAACCTGATCACCCTGGACAACACCGGGATCAGCGATTTGGCGGGCAACGCCGGCAGCGGCACCACCGACTCCAACAACTACGCCGTCGATACGGTGCGCCCGACCGCCACGATTGTGCTGGCCGATACGACGCTGACCGCGGGCGAAACCTCGCTGGTGACCATTACCTTCAGCGAAGCGGTGAGCGGTTTTACCAATGCCGACCTGACCATCGCCAACGGTACGCTCACGGCGGTGAGCAGCAGCGACGGTGGCCTCACCTGGACCGCGACCTTCACCCCGACCGTCGGTGTGAATGACCCGACCAACCTGATCACCCTGAACAACACCGGGGTCAGCGATCTGGCGGGCAACTCTGGGAGCGGCACCACCAACTCCGGTAACTACACCATTGATACGGTGGCGCCGACGGCGACCATCGTGGTGGCCGACAATGCGCTGAAAATCGGTGAAACCTCACTGGTGACGATCACCTTCAGCGAAG
This sequence comes from Pseudomonas sp. DF5, assembly GCF_058148225.1. Lineage (NCBI taxonomy): Bacteria > Pseudomonadati > Pseudomonadota > Gammaproteobacteria > Pseudomonadales > Pseudomonadaceae > Pseudomonas > Pseudomonas sp. DF5. The sequence goes on along the minus strand of NZ_JBYVYM010000017.1, from coordinate 109,120 downwards.
CGGTGACCGGGTTCACCAACGCCGACCTGACCATCGCCAACGGTACACTGAGCGCGGTGAGCAGCAGCGACGGCGGCATCACCTGGACGGCCACGTTCACCCCGACCAGCGCCATCACCGACACCACCAACGTCATTACTCTGGATAACAGCGGTGTGCAAAATGGCTCAGGCAACGCCGGTAGCGGCACCACCGACTCCAACAACTACGCCATCGATACCGTGCGTCCGACGGCCACCATCGTGGTTGCGGACTCGGCACTGGCGGTGGGCCAGACATCGGTGGTGACTATCACGTTCTCCGAGGCAGTGACCGGTTTTACCACGGCCGACCTGACAGTGAACAACGGTACCCTGAGCAGTCTGAGCACCAGCGATAACATCACCTATACCGCCACCCTGACACCGACGGCGAGCATCACCGATGCGACCAACCTGATTACCCTGGACAACACCGGGGTGACTGATGGGGCCGGCAATACTGGTAGCGGCACCACCGATTCCAACAACTACGCCATCGACAGCCAACGCCCGACGGCCACCATCGTCCTGGCGGACGCCACCCTGAGTGCCGGAGAAACGTCGTTGGTGACGATCACTTTCTCCGAGGCGGTGACCGGCTTCGACAACAGTGACTTGAGCATCGCCAACGGCACGCTGAGCGCAGTCAGCAGCAGCGACGGCGGCATTACCTGGACCGCGACGTTCACCCCGACCGCCGGCGTGAATGACACGAGCAACGTCATCACCCTGAACAATACCGGTGTGAGCGATGTGGCCGGCAACACCGGCAGTGGCACCACCAACTCAGGCAACTACACCATCGATACGGTGCTGCCAACGGCCACCATCGTGGTAGCCGACAACGCGCTGAAAATCGGTGAATCGTCGCTGGTGACCATTACCTTCAGTGAAGCGGTGAGCGGTTTCAGCAATGCCGATCTGACCATCGCCAACGGTACGCTTACAGCGGTGAGCAGCAGCGACGGCGGCATCACCTGGACGGCCACGTTCACCCCGACCGCCAGCATCACCGATGCGACCAACCTGATCACCCTGGACAACACCGGCGTGCAGGCGGCCGCCAGCGGTAACGTGGGCACCGGCACCACCGATTCCAACAACTATGCCATCGACACTGTGCGCCCGACGGCTACCATCGTGGTCGCGGATACGGCGCTGCAAATCGGCGAAACCTCGCTGGTGACCATCACCTTCAGCGAAGCGGTGAGTGGTTTCACCAACGCCGACCTGACCATCGCTAACGGTACGTTGAGCGCGGTGAGCAGCAGCGACGGCGGCATCACCTGGACCGCAACCTTCACGCCTTCGGCGAGCATCAACGACACCACCAACCTGATCACCCTGGACAACACCGGGGTCAGCGACCTGGCGGGTAACGCCGGCAGCGGCACCACTGATTCCAACAATTACGCCATCGACAGCCAGCGTCCGACGGCGACCATCGTGTTGAGCGATTCGACCCTGAAACCGGGTGAAACCGCCCTGGTGACCATCACCTTCAGCGAAGCCGTAACGGGGTTCGACAACAGTGACTTGAGCGTCGCCAACGGTACCCTGAGCGGGGTGAGCAGTAGCGACGGTGGCATCACCTGGACCGCGACCTTCACCCCGACTACCGGGATTACCGACGCCAGCAACATCATTACCCTCAACAACAGCGGCGTGTCGGACGTGGCCGGCAATACCGGGGCGGGCACCACCAACTCGGCCAACTATGTGGTGGAAACCCAGGTGCCGACCGCCACCATCGTAGTTGCCGACAGTGCCCTCAAGGCCGGTGAAACATCGCTGGTGACCATTACCTTCAGCGAAGCGGTGAGCGGTTTCACCAATGCTGACCTGACGATTGCCAACGGCACCCTCAGCAGCGTTTCTTCCAGCGATGGCGGCGTGACCTGGACGGCGACTTTCACGCCTGCCGCCAGCATCACGGACACCACTAACCTGATCCGCCTGGACAACAGCGGTGTGACCAACGTGTCGGGCAACAGCGGTGTCGGTGTGACCGACTCCAACAACTACGCCATCGACACCGTGCGCCCGACCGCGACCATTGTGGTCGCGGACAATAAACTGGGTATCGGCGAGACGACCACGGTGACCTTTACCTTCAGTGAAGCGGTATCCGGTTTCGACCTGTCCGACCTCAGCGTGGCCAACGGCGTGTTGTCCAACCTGGCCAGCAGCGACGGTGGTGTGACCTGGACCGCGACACTCACGCCGACCGCGAGTATCAACGATACGACCAACTTGATCCTGCTCGACACCGGCAATGTGCTCGACGCCGCGGGCAATGCCGGCGCCAGCATCGCTATCTCCAACAACTATGCGCTCGATGCGACCCGCCCGACCGCCACCATCGTGGTTGCCAATCCGGTGTTGGGAATTGGCCAGACGACACTGGTGACCTTCACGTTCAGCGAAGCGGTCAGCAACTTCGACTTGTCGGACCTGAGCGTGACCAACGGTGAACTGACCAATCTGGCCAGCAGCGACGGCGGCAAGACCTGGACCGGCACTTTCACGCCCACCGCGAACATTACCGACTCGAGTAACTTCATTGCGCTGGACACCAGCAATGTGACGGACCTGGCGGGCAACCTGGGCGCCAGCGTCGCGGTGTCCAACAACTACACGATCGACACCGTACCGACGCCGCCGCCCTTGGTGTTGACACCGGTGGTCGTGGCCGATCCACCGAACGTGCCATTGCAACCGATCATCTTCACCCCACCCACTGGCGATCTCGGCTCGCCACTGACCTTTGCCCCGTTGTTTGAACAACGGGTGATGGGCAATGGCATTCGGCCTCTGGGTGACATTTTCATAAACCACGGGGCGCTGACGCCGAGTTTTATTGCCCAGGTATTCACCAGCAGCGACAACGGTGGCGATGGCTCAGGCCACGGCTTCCTCGGCTTTGGCGGGGGCGATGGCGGGGTCTTCGGCAGCAGCACGCTGTCGAGCCTGTTCAATCAGGCCACCAGTAGCGAGGGGGATTCGCTGAACACCTTTGGTAATCAGTCAATCAAAGCGGGGGATGCTTCCCAAGGGCTGCGCGGCGTGTTTGGCGCACCGAGTCTTGGCCAGCAATTACAACAGCTCAAAGACACCGAGCAACGGCAGGTCGACAGCCTGGCCGCAGCTTTGCAACAAGTCGGCATCAGTGAAATGCAGGCTTGAAAAAACCATTAAGGCAGTGCGGCACCGGGGGCAATACAGGGATGAAAAAAAGTCAGAAGTTGTTCGGCGCCAGCCTGCTGGCGCTGGCGATCAGCGGATGTGCAGTCACCAGTCAACCGATCGAACGCAGCGTTAGCCAACAGCGCGCCAAAAGCGATCTGCAAAACATGTACAAGGGTCAGGAGCCCCTCAGTGGCCCGCTGACTCTGCACCAGGCCATGGCCCGCGCGGTGAAATACAACCTCGAAGGCCGGCTCAAGATCATGGAAGAGGCCCTGGCCAAGCGCCAACTCGACCTCGCCAGTTTCGACATGCTGCCGCGCATGGCGCTGGATGCCGGTTACGTGGGGCGCAACAACGTCAACGCCTCCAGCAGCCAGAGCGTGCGCACCGGCACCCAGTCTCTGGAACCGTCGACCTCCCAGGACCGCGACCGTGACGTGGCAGACCTGACCATGGTCTGGAACGTGCTCGACTTCGGTGTCAGCTACATCAGCGCCAAGCAGCAGGGCGATCAGCGGCTGATCGTGCAGGAACGTCGGCGCAAGGTGATCAACACCATCGTCCAGGACGTGCGCTCGGCCTATTGGCGAGCCGTGGCCGCCGAACGTTTGCTCAAGCAAATCGACAGCCTCATGGCCCGGGTCGATACCGCCCGTGAGAATAGCCAGAGCATGAGCCAACAGCGTATCGGCGATCCGATCCAGTCGTTGGCTTATCAGCGCTCGCTGATCGAAGCCACCCGGCAACTGGAAGAGCAACGCCGCGCGCTGTCGCTGGCAAAAACCGAGTTGGCGACCCTGATCAACCTGCCACTGAATACCGAGCTGACGCTGGCGACCCAGGACGATTACGTCATTCCGGAACTCAAGGTCGACCTCGCCAGCCTGGAGCAGGAAGCCCTGACCAGTCGGCCAGAGTTGCGCGAGCAGGATTACCAGACCCGCATCAGCGCCGCCGAAACCCGCAAAGCCATGCTGCGCTTGTTACCAGGGCTGGAGTTCTCCGCTGGCGGGCATTACGACAGCAACTCGTTTTTGGTGGAACAGAGCTGGGCGGATTACGGGGTGAAAGTCACCTGGAACCTGTTCAATGTGATTTCCGCACCCGCCGCGATCGACGTCGCCAAGGCCGGCGAAGAAGTCGCCACGGCACGTCGTCAGGCGATGTCCATCGCAGTGTTGGCCCAGCTCTACGTGGCCAACGCCAACTACCGCGAAGCACTGCGGCAGTTCCAGACCAATCAGCAGTTGTCGAACATCGACGGGCAAATCATCGGCCAGCTGCGCAACCGCTATCAGGCGGCCGGGCTGGGCGAACTGGATCTGATCCAGGGCGAGCTGAACACGTTGCAGGCCGATCTGCGTCGCGACCTGTCCTACGCTGACCTGCGCAACGCTTACGGGCAAATCTTCGCCAGCGCCGGTCTCGATCCGCTGCCGGACGAAGTGCAATCTACCGAAGTCCAGTCCATCGCCACCGCACTGGCCAATCGCGAAGCGGCGTGGGCGGCGGGCAACATCTCAGTACCGCCGGTGGCCCATGCCCCGGTCCACTAACCTGCTGGCGCCGACGGCGAGCATCAGCCGTGCCCAACGGGAGGCCCGCAACGGCCATCGCGGCACGGCGATTCTGCTGACCGGTTTACCGGCGGCGGGCAAGTCGACATTGGCCCAGGCACTGCATGCCGAGCTGTTCGAACATGGCGTGCAGAGTGTGGTGCTCGATGGCGATGGACTGCGGGTCGGGCTCAATCGCGATCTGGGGTTCACCGACAGTGATCGCCTGGAAAACATCCGCCGCGCCAGCGAACTGGCGGCGCTGTTGGTCGAGAATGGGCAGATTGTCATCCTCGCGATGATCGCGCCCTTGGTGGAGTTGCGCGAACTGTTTGCCCGACGGCTGGGTGAGGATTACCGCGAAGTCTGGTGCAGCGCCTCTTTGACGGTGTGTGAACAGCGTGATCCCAAAGGTCATTACGCCAGGGCTCGACGGGGGGAGTTGGCTGGGTTCACTGGTGTCTCCGCGCCTTACGAACCACCGCCGTGTGCGTCGCTGGTGCTCGATACGGGCGCGCAATCGGTCGAGGCCTGTCTTGACCGTTTGCTGACCTGGCTCGGCGAATGTGCGGTGCTGCCAAAACGATGAGCCGACCGGCATTCTCCCGATTGCCGGTGACGGTGGATTTGCCGTTGCTGTTGCAGGCGCTGGGGGCGATCGGTGAGGACGACTGGCACGGTCACTTCAACAGCGCTTACTACACCGGCGACTGGAGCGGCGTGGCGCTGATTTCCGCGGCCGATGCCTTGACCGAGCTGGCACCCGGAATCGGTGAGCCTCGATTGCGCGAACCCTGGCGACGGGATGGTCGATGGCAGCAAGGGCTGCGGGATCTGCCGCTGGAGATTGTCTGCGCGCGCCTGTTGCGGCTCGGCCCGGGCGGGCGTATCCACGAGCATCGTGACTATGACCTGGGCGAACCGGATGCGGACTTGCGTCTGCACATCCCGCTGCTCAGCCCCCCTCAAGTGGACTTCATGCTGGACGGCCAGCGCATGCCGATGGCCGCTGGCGAATGCTGGTACCTCGACCTGGCGCGACCTCATCGCGTGGACAACCACGACACCCAGGCACGGATTCACCTGGTGCTCGATTGCCGGCCCGGTGCCTGGCTGGAGCAGGCGATTATCGATGGGGTGGCAACCACGCCGTCGCCGCTAATCGGTGATCAAGCTCTAGAGCAATTCAAGGCACTGCTGGCCAGCGATCCGCAGCTGTGCAAGACCTTGCAGGGATTGCGGGACAGTGAAGCCTTTGTCGCCCGCACTCTGGAGCTGGCTACCGAGCATGGCCTTGTGTTCACCCGCGAAGAACTGCGTGCGGCGATGCGCGATGGTCGCCGCCAGTGGACTGAACAATGGAGCGCCTGAACCTCGATGGCTGGTTGCCGATTCGCGTGTGGCAAGAGGCCGGGCAATGGCAAGTCGACTGGTGCTGGTTCGGTGACACGCGGCTGCATCAGCCGTTTTTTCGTGACGCCGTGGAGGATGCGCTGCGACTGCCGTTCAATCAGGCATTTCGCCGAAAAACGGCATTGTCGACCCTCTCGCACTGGCAGGTTTGCAGTCCCGGTCTGACGCCGAGCGCCTTTATTTTTCACGCCTCCCGCTGTGGCTCAACCCTGGTCAGCCAGATGCTGGCGCAACTCGACAACCACATTGTCATCAGCGAACCCCCGCCACTGGACGCGTTGCTACGCAGCGATTTGCCTGCTGTCGAACGCCGTGCCGCGATCGAAGGATTGCTGTCGGCCTACGGACAATGTCGGCGCGGCGTGGAGCAACGGCTGGTTATCAAACTCGACGCCTGGAACATCGGTGAGCTGCCGTTGCTGCGCGAGTGCTTCCCTGAAACACCGTGGCTGTTTCTTTATCGCGATCCGCTGGAGATTGCTGTCTCGCATCTGCGTCGCCCGGGCGTGCACATGGTGCCGGGGATGATTGGCGCCAGTGTGCTGGATGACGAATTCCCGTTCAGCGGCCGTGAGGATTACATCGCTCGGCGGTTGGGGCGGTTGCTGGCAACGGGGTTGGCGCAATGCCAGGCATTTGGCGGCTGGGCGGTGAATTACAGCGAACTGCCGCAGGCGATGGCGGGGCGGTTGGCAGCGTTCTTTGCGTTGGACATCGAGCAGCGCCGGCAAGTGTTTGCAGCGGTGGGGCAACATGCCAAGCAGCCGTCGCAGGTGTTTGTCGGCGACAGCGATGACAAGCATCGCGAAGCCTCGGCGTTGCTTCGTGAGCATGTGGAACGTTGGGTGCGGGAACCGTATGAGGCGTTGGAACAATTGCGCAAAATATAATCTTTTTGTGGCGAGAGAGCTTGCTCCCGCTCGGCTGCGTAGAAGTCGCAGATGTTGGGGCCGCTTCGCGACCCAGCGGGAGCAAGCTCCCTCGCCACAGGTTATCGGTGGATCAGGATTTTGACGACAAATCCGCCATCCCCTTGAGCAATTCGATCGGCAGCGGGAAGACGATGGTCGAACTCTTGTCACCGGCAATCGAACTCAGCGTCTGCATGTAGCGCAACTGCATGGCCCCCGGCTGACGCCCGAGCATTTCGGCAGCCTGCATGAGTTTTTCCGAGGCCTGCAATTCGCCTTCGGCGTGGATCACCTTGGCCCGGCGTTCCCGTTCGGCTTCGGCCTGTTTGGCGATGGCGCGAATCATCGATTCGTTGAGGTCCACGTGCTTGATCTCGACGGTGGCCACCTTGATGCCCCAGGCATCGGTCTGGGCATCGAGCACTTGCTGGACGTCGACGTTCAGCCGTTCCCGTTCGGCCAGCAACTCATCGAGTTCATGTTTGCCGAGCACCGCCCGCAACGTGGTCTGGGCCAGTTGGCTGGTGGCCATGAGAAAGTCCTCGACCTGAATGATCGCCCGTTGCGGGTCGAGCACGCGGAAATACAGCACTGCATTAACCTTGACCGAGACGTTGTCGCGGGTGATCACGTCTTGTGGCGGTATGTCGAGCACCACGGTCCGCAGGTCGACACGAACCATTTGTTGAACCGCCGGAATCAGCAGGATCAGACCCGGGCCCTTGACCTGCCAGAAGCGTCCGAGCTGGAACACCACGCCGCGTTCGTATTCGCGCAGAATGCGGAAAGTCGACCCCGCCAGTGCAATCAGCAATAACAGCAGCGCGGCAAAACCCAATTGCAGACCCATGACTATTCTCCACCCGGTGCCGCGTCAGTCGCGGCCACTTGCAGCAGTAGACCCTTGCGTGCCACCACCCGGACCTGTTGTCCCGGTTTCAGCGGTGTGGCACTCATGACTTGCCATTGTTCGCCTTGCAGGTGCACCCAGCCGACATAAGCATTGCCAGCCTGCAACGACGTTATCGGCGTCACGCTGCCCAGTAATTCGGCGTCGCCGCTGAAGTTGCGGCGCGGTCGGGTTTTCAAGGCGCGGATCAGCAGGAAAATCAACAGAAGCCCACTGATCAGCCCCAGGCCGATGATCAAGGGAACAGGCACTTCGGCATTGGTCAGAATCACCGCGCCGATCACAAACATCACAATGCCGCCCAATCCGACCACGCCGAAATTGGGCAAGGCCGCCTCGGCGATCATAAACACAATGCCGAAGGTGATCAGCCAGATCCCGATGGGGTCGGGAACCAGCACTACAACGGTATCCGCTGCGAAAACCGGTCCGCTCAGGGCCAGCAGCAGCGCAATTACACAGCAACGAATGTTCACTTGACCCTCCGGGAGAGTCATCCGTCCGCGAGCCGTTCGTGGCTCTGTGTACAAGTCTAGTTGAGCCTGTGATTGTATGAATTTTGACCAGTTGTTGACCGCATCCGACGGGCGGATTTCCCGCCGAATTCCACCCGCGGGCCTAGACTTTTAATGGAGAGAAAAAATTCTAACCATCGTCCGCCATTCGTTGTTGCGGACACCGAGGTGCATCATGCGTATGGCAAAAACCGTGCAGACCAGCCTGGACAAGGCGCACTGCGAATATGACATCGTTTCCCATCCGCACTCGGCCAGCAGCCTTGAAACGGCGCGGCTCGCAGGCATTCCTGCTGAACGGGTGGCCAAATCGGTGATCCTCGACGATCGCCACGGGCATTACTTGATGGCCGTGCTGCCCGCCAGCCGTCACCTGGACCTGAGCAAAGTCCGTGGCAGCAGCGAATGGCAAGTCACCCGGGAAAGCAACCTGCCGCACCTGTTCGACGATTGCGAACGCGGCGCCGTGCCTGCATTGGGCGAATCCTATGGCCTGGACATGGTCATCGACCCATTGCTGACCCGGCAGCAAGACATCTACCTCGAAGCCGGCAACCACAACAACCTGGTACACATGAGCGTGCCTGAATATCTGAAAATGGTGCCGCATGCCGAGGTTTGCGAGTTGAGTCAGTCAGCGTAACCGCCGTCATCGCGGGCAAGCCCACCTCCGCAGGAATTGCGAAAAACCTGTGGAAGCGGGCTTGCCCGCGAATGGCCGCGCCACAGTCACCCATCCAATACGCGATCACAAAGGAGCCCGACATGGAATCCCCCACCCACAGCCTCCCGGCCCTGTTCAAACAACTCGGCCTGCCTGACGACGCCGAAAGCATCGATAAATTCATCGCCACCCATTCACCGCTAAAACCCGAACTGCACCTCGCGGACGCGTTCTTCTGGAGCGAGAGCCAGGCAGAGTTACTGCGTGAGGAAATTCTGGATGACGCGGATTGGGCGGAGGTGGTGGATCAGTTGGATGTAATGCTGAGGAAGGGGCGGGGGGTGTAAAAAAATCTGGAGAGAAATGGTGAAATGTAAAAAAACTGGTGAGTGGTAAAAAAAACTGGGCAGAAACTGAGTTTGTTAGCTTTTTCCGCGTCTGGCCGTTGCTCGCCAATTTGTTTCAAAACTTGACCAACTTTCCCCTCGAATGCCATATTGATAGTTAGCAAACTAACAGTGTGTGCATTCCCTCGTGCCAAAGAACCTCGCCGCTCTCCAGATGAACATCAGCAGCTCCATGGTGGTGGCCGCCAGGCATTGGCGCAAGATCTGCCAGACCACGCTGGTCAACTATGGGATCTCCGAAGCCTGCGCCGCCCCGCTATTGATGATCGGGCGTTTGGGCGAGGGTGTGCGGCAGGTGACGGTTGCGCAGGCGGCGGGGATGGAGAGTCCGTCGCTGGTGCGGCTGCTGGATCAGCTGTGTCATGCAGGTTACGTCTGCCGTACCGAAGACATTCATGACCGACGCGCCAAATGCCTGAGCCTGACCGCGACCGGTCGCGAGTTGGTGCAGGCGGTCGAAGCCGAGTTGGTGCGTTTGCGCCAGGAGGTGCTCGAAGGCATTGACCAGAGTGATCTGGAAGCGGCGCTACGGGTACTCAAAGCCTTCGAAGCGGCCAATCATCTGCCGGTGGTTCAGCCTTGAGCGGTTTTTTCACCGGCGTGCCCCCGGCGCGGGACTGGTTCTACGGTGTGCGCACGTTCGCGGCCTCGATGATTGCGCTGTACATCGCCATGCTCATGCAAATGCCTCGTCCGTATTGGGCGATGGCCACGGTGTACATCGTTTCCAGCCCGTTCCTCGGCCCTACCAGCTCCAAGGCGTTGTATCGCGCGGCGGGTACCTTGCTCGGTGCGGCGGCGGCGGTGTTTTTTGTGCCGATGTTCGTTCAGAGCCCTTATGTGCTGGTGGTGGTCATCGCGCTGTGGACCGGGATTTTGCTGTTCCTGTCCTTGCACCTGCGCACCGCCAACAACTACGCCTTGATGCTCGCCGGTTACACCTTGCCGCTGATCGCCTTGCCGGTGGTGGCTAACCCTTTGGCGGTGTGGGACGTGGCCGAGGCGCGGACCGAAGAGATCTTTCTCGGCATCGCCTGCGCAGCGGTCGTCGGCGCCATGTTCTGGCCACGGCGGCTGGCGCCGGTGTTCAACGACTCGGTGAACAAATGGTTTGCCGATGCCTCGACCTACAGCCTGCGTTTCCTTCGCCGCAATGTGCAGCCGGAGGAAGTCAGCGCCTTGCGTTCATCGATGGTGGCGAACTTCAACAGCCTGGAATTGATGATCGGTCAGCTGCCGCACGAGGGCGCGCGAGCGCAAACGGTGCGCAACACCAAGGAGCTGCGCGGTCGGATGATTCATCTGTTGCCGGTGATCGACGCCCTCGACGATGCGCTTTATGCCCTCGAGCGGCGCACGCCGGAGCTTGTGGATAAGTTCGCGCCACTGCTGACCGCGACCAGCGAATGGCTTGACCACAAAGGCGCTGATCTTGACCGTTGGCAGACCCTGAAAAACCGGCTCGAAGCGCTGCAACCCAGTGCCGAGGCGCTGGACGATCGCAAGCAGTTGCTGTTTTCCAACGCGCTGTATCGCCTCGGCGAGTGGATCGACCTGTGGCAAGACTGTCGCAGCCTGCAGTACGCCATTCAGTGCGAGAGTCAGGACAACTGGCGCGCGGTGTATCGGCACTGGCGCCTGGGGCGACTGTCACCGTTTCTCGACCGTGGCTTGATGCTCTATTCGGCGGCTTCTACGGTCACCGCGATCATCGTCGCCTCGGTGTTGTGGATTCTGCTCGGCTGGACCGACGGCGGCAGCGCGGTGATTCTGGCGGCGGTGGCGTGCAGTTTCTTTGCGTCGATGGACGACCCGGCGCCGCAGATCTACCGGTTCTTTTTCTGGACCGCGATGTCGGTGCTGTTCGCCGGCCTTTATCTGTTTCTGATCCTGCCGAACCTGCATGACTTCCCGATGCTGGTGCTGGCGTTCGCCATCCCGTTCATTTGCGTCGGCACCCTGACAGTGCAGCCGCGTTTTTATCTGGGGATGTTGCTGACCATCGTCAACACCTCGTCGTTCATCAGCATTCAGGGCGCCTACGACGCGGATTTTCTCAGTTTCACCAACTCCAACCTGGCCGGGCCCGTGGGGTTACTGTTCGCGTTCATCTGGACCCTGATCGCCCGGCCATTCGGGGCGGAACTGGCGGCCAAGCGCCTGACCCGTTTCAGCTGGCGCGATATCGTCGGCCTGACCGAGCCGGCCACGCTGGCCGAACACCGGCACATGGGCGTGCAGATGCTCGATCGCCTGATGCAGCATTTGCCGCGACTGGCCATGACCGGCCAGGACACTGGCATCGCCCTGCGCGAAGTGCGCGTGGCCCTGAATCTGCTGGACCTGCTCGCCTATTCGCCGCGAGTGCCCGGTGCGCCGCAAGCGCTGCTGCGCCAGGTGGTGGCTGAAGTCGGCGAGTACTTCAAGGCCTGCCTCAAGGCCGGTGAGCGTCTGCCCGCGCCTGGCCCGTTGCTGATGACCCTCGATCGCACCCGCCGCGCCCTCGGCGGCCAAGGTGATGACGAAACCCGTCTGCATTTGCTGCACGCCTTGAGCGGCCTGCGTCTGGCGCTGTTGCCGGGCGTCGAGTTTGTCGGCACGGGCGAACTCGAAGAACCGCTTCCCCATGGCATCGATGGAGCGCCTTTATGATCGGTGATCTGGATATCAGCGGGGTGTTCCTGCCCACGCTGCTGGTGCTGATGGGCATTACCTATGTGTTGTTCCTGTTGGTGCACGGGGTGCTGACGCGCCTGCACTTTTACCGTCTGGTCTGGCACCGGGCATTGTTCAACGTGGCTCTCTACGCTGTGCTGCTCGGCGCCGTGGACTCACTCAGTCGATACCTGATGACATGAAAAAACCTTTTTTGACCCTCGGCCGTGTGGTCCTGACATTGTTGATCGTGAGCTTCGCGATTGTCGTGGTCTGGCGCATGGTCATGTATTACATGTTCGCGCCCTGGACCCGGGACGGGCACATCCGTGCCGACATCGTGCAGATCGCCCCGGATGTATCGGGGCTGATCCAGCAAGTGGAGGTGCGCGACAACCAGTGGGTGAAACGTGGCCAGGTGCTGTTCAGCATCGATCAGGACCGCTTCAAGCTGGCCCTGCGCCAAGCCAAAGCGGCGGTCGCCGACCGTCAGGAAACCTTGGCCCAGGCCCAGCGCGAGGCCAAGCGTAACCGTGGCTTGGGCAATCTGGTCCCGGCCGAGCAACTGGAAGAAAGCCAGTCCCGGGTGGCGCGCGCCGAAGTGGCGTTGATGGAAGCGCAAGTGACGGTGGACAGCGCCCAGCTCAACCTCGACCGCTCGGTGATCCGCAGCCCGGTGGATGGCTACGTCAACGACCGGGCGCCGCGCTCTCAGGAGTTCGTCAGCGCCGGGCGCCCGGTGTTGTCGGTGGTCGACAGTAATTCCTTCCACATCGACGGCTATTTCGAAGAAACCAAACTGGACGGCATTCATGTCGGCCAGAGCGTCGACATTCGGGTGATCGGCGACCGTGCGCGCCTGCGCGGGCATGTCGAAAGCATCGTCGCCGGCATCGAAGACCGTGACCGCAGCAGCGGCAGCAACCTGTTGCCCAACGTCAACCCGGCGTTCAGTTGGGTGCGGTTGGCCCAGCGGATTCCGGTGCGAATCGCTTTCGATGAGGTGCCGGAAGATTTCCGCATGATTGCCGGGCGTACGGCCACCGTGTCGATCATCGACGATCAAACCGGGGGGCCGGCGAAATGAGCAGGGCCTCGGGTTTGGCGGTTGCCGGATTGGGCTTGTTGCTGTCGGCCTGTCAGGTAGTGGGGCCGGATTATCACTTGCCGGACGAGGCCGCCGTGCACCGTGAAGACTTTCAGGGCGATCTGGCGGTGAACGGCAAACATGTCGTCTCGGCACCGGTGCCCGCCGATTGGTGGCGGTTGTATCAGGATCCGCGTCTGGACCAATTGGTGCAGCAGGCCATGGCCTCCAACACGGATTTGCGGGTGGTGGCGGCGAATCTTTCGCGGGCTCGCGCTCAGGTCGACGAAGCGCAGGCGGCGGGCGGTTGGAGCGGCGGCGTGAAGGTCGGCGCCCAGCGTTTGCAGGAGTCCGGCGAAGCGTTCTTGATACCGGAAAAAGTGCCCGTGGCCAACGTCGGCGATATCGGCATCACGACCTCGTATCAGTTCGACTTGTTCGGCACCTTGCAGCGCGGCATCGAAGCGGCTAAAGCCAATGCCGATGCGACTCAGGCGGCAGCGGATACCGCGCGCATCACTCTGGTGGCCGATGTGGTGCGGGCTTACACCCAGGTTTGTGCGGCCAACGAAGAGCGGGAGATCGCGCAGCATTCCCTCGACCTGCAAGCCCAGAGCACCTCCCTGACCCAGCGCTTGCGCGATGCCGGACGCGGCGATGAAACCCAGGTCACCCGTTCGCAAACCCAATTCAAATCCTTGCGCGCCGAATTGCCGCGTTATGAAGCCGCACGTCAGGCCGGGTTGTTCCGCTTGTCGATGCTGCTGGCCAAACCGGTCGAGCAACTGCCAGCGGGCACCAGCGACTGTGCCGAGCTGCCGAAAGTTACCCAATTGTTGCCGGTGGGTGACGGCGCTGCGCTGCTCAAGCGTCGCCCCGATGTACGCCAGGCTGAGCGCAAATTGGCGGCTGCAACCGCTGGCATCGGGATTGCCACCGGCGAGTTGTACCCGGACATCAGCATCGGCGCTACCGTGGGCACGGTCGGGATTCTGGAAAACCTCGGCAAGCCGTCGACCAATCGCTGGGGCTTCGGGCCGTTGCTGATCTGGACCGTACCCTCCAACGGCTCCCGCGCGCGAATCCATGAGGCCGAGTTCGCAACCCAAGGCGCGTTGGCGCATTTCGATGGCGTGGTGCTCAACGCCATTCGCGAGACTCAGACCGGCCTGGCGCAATATTCCGCGCAACTTCAGCGTCGCGATGCGTTGGCGGACGCCGAACAGTCGGCGCAATTGGCGGCAGAGCAGACCCACCGCTTCTTCCAGGCCGGTCGCGCGTCGTTCCTGGCGGACTTGCAAGCCACCCGCACCTACACCGATGCACGGGCGCAACTGGCCTCGGCCAACACCCAGGTCGCCATGAGCCAAATCGATTTGTTCCTCGCCTTGGGCGGCGGCTGGGAAAGCGGACGAACGCAAGGCTCACAACCCGGCAAACCCTGAGGCCGTTGCTATGCTTTGATTTGATGGGGTCGCGCGGCGAACCCGTCGATCAAGGCTTGCGTTGGTCATGGGGATCTAATAATGAAAAACCCTTACGCTCCCGGCTTCTGGTGCGCCATTGCGGCATTGGTTTTGCTGTCGGCCACCTATTTCTATGGCGTCATGCTGGCCCACCAGATCGACAAGGCGCTGATCTTCCTCGACAGCGCGGCGGCACTGATCGCCGTGATGGCCATCGTGGTGGTCGCCTGGGCTTCCCTCCAGAACCAGCGCATCAAGAAACGACAACTCGAACAAGGCAAAACCCTGGTACTGATCTGGGACACCAAGGTGGCTTTGCGCCGGGTAGAAACGGTGTTCGACCGGTATTTCTGGGGCAGTTACTGGCAACCGGGGCGCACGTTTCAGGAAGTCATGGGCGAACTTACCGGCACGCCACTGGAAAAAAGCCTCGAAACCTTGAAGAAGCAATGCCAGGCGCTGGACAAGCAAGTGGCCGACGAGGGCTGGCACTGGCTCAACAATGCCCGAGAACTGTCCGATGTCGCCAACGCCATGGCCCGCGAACGCTATCAACTGGATTTCTGCGATCCGCGCGCGGAAGTGACTGGCGGAGCGGTGATCAATCGGGATTTTGAAGTGCTGGTGTATACGTGGACGGCACGGCTGAAAAGCTTCGATCATCAGCTTGATGAAATTGAAGTGCAGTATTCGTGAATTGAGGTTGGCTGGACTGACGCCATCGCGGGCAAGCCCGCTCCCACAGGTTCAGCGCGATCCTTGTGGGAGCGGGCTTGCCCGCGATGGCAATCTTACAGCCGCCGAAACTCTCGCTTCTTCTGCGCGGTCCATAGACACTCTTTCACCTTTAATCATTGGGCCGCTTTGCGGCGCAAATGCTAATCTCCTCGCCACTTTCAGCGCAGTCGTGACCGCGACCCGTTATGGGTTCAGGGAAGACGACCACACTTTCAACAATGGACATTGATCGGGTACTTCATGAATAAATCAGCAGGCGTGCTTCTAGGAATTGTCGTGGCCATCGGTGCAATCAGCGCGGGCGGCGCCTGGTACACCGGCAGCAAACTCGATGGGGTGCTGAACAGCTCGATCGCCGACGCCAACAAAGAACTGCAAGCCGCGCTGGCAGGCTCCAACGGCACGGCGTCGCTGGAACTGGTGTCGCTGGAGCGTCATGTGTTCAGCAGCACCGCGCACTACCGCCTCAAGGGCGAGGGCGAGATGTTTGGTGAAGCGCCGATGGAGATGCTGTTCGTCGACCGCATCGAACACGGCCCGCTGCCGTTCTCGCGCCTGGTATCGTTCAAGTGGTTGCCAGTCCTGGCCACCAGTCACTACGAGCTGGAAAAAACCCCGCTGACCGAAAAGTGGTTCGCCGCCGCCAAGGACAAATCCCCGGTCAAAGGCGTGGTCAACATCGGCTACGACAACTCCACCAAGGGCTCGCTCGAATTCCTGCCGCTGGAAGCGGCACTGGATGACAAGTCCAACCTGACGTTCTCCGGGTTGAAACTCGACGTGGCCGCCAGCGCCCAGGCGCAAAAGGTCAAGGCCGACGGGTACATGGACAGCCTGAAGCTGACCACGGTGGCTGAAGACCAGACGCCGGTGCAGGTTGAGCTCAACGGTTTGACCCTGGCCAGTAATCTGAACAAAAGCACCTACGGCTATTACGTCGGTGACAACACCCTCGAGCTGACAAACAGCAAAACCACCTTTGGCCCCAAGCAATCGGTACTCGGTTTCAAGAACTTTGAAATGAAGAACCAGACCGGGGAATCAGGCACCAACGCTTCTGGGCGTGCCGATTACAAGGTCGGTGAAGTGTCCTTGAACGGTAAGGTTATCGGCTCTGCGCAGATGGCCATGAGCCTGAAAAACCTCGACATCCCGTCGACGATGTCGCTGATGCAGATCTACCAGACCAAACTGCAGCCGTACGAAAGGGCCGCCGCCGAAGCCACTGCCGCCGGTCTGCCGGCGCCGCAACTGAACCTGACCCCGGCCGAAGAAGCACAGGTCAAGACCGGGCTGGAGAAACTGCTGGCCGCAAGTCCTCAGGTGGCACTGGAAAATCTGTCGTTCAACACCAGCAATGGCGAAAGCCGCGCCAACCTGGTGCTGGACCTGACCAAACCGCAATCCATGGACCTGCCACCAGACCAATTGGTCAAGCAGTTGATCGCGTTGCTGGAATTCAACGTATTGGTGTCCAAGCCAATGCTCGTTGATTTGCTCACCGTGCAGTCGCAGATCGACGGCCAGACCGATGCCAAGCTCATCGCCGATCAGGCGAACGCAACCGCCGACATGTTCAGCAGCATGGCGGTTGGAACGCAACTGGCGAAACTGGACGGTAACAACGTCGTCACCAAGCTGCATTACGCCAACAATCAGGTGGACTTCAACGGCCAGAAAATGACCCTCGAAGAGTTTGTCGGTTTTGTGATGAGTAAGCTCGGCGGCACTGGCGACGTCACCATCCAGTAAAACCGCAGGCTTCAGCGCAACGCCCGGCCTCTGCAACACGCAGACGCCGGGCGTTTTGCTGTCTGGGGTTCCGAAACGGGGTGAGGGGAGGCCGGCCACGAATCTGAAGAAATATTGTGTCTTGAATTATTGACTACGCTTGCATGCAAGACTGTTTCGATAAAGCTTGGCCGGGTTTTTCGATCCGGCTTTCCGTTACGAGTGGGCAAGGGGCATTGCGACCCGGCTGGCCATGTAAGGATGCTGACGAATGCCGCGTATTGCTGGTCCCTTTATTCATCGTGGGCTGCGCCCCTTGTTTCGCGTTGCGCTGTGCGGCCAATTGTTGTGGCCGGTGCTGGCGCTCGCCGATACCCCTTACGATCAAATGGTTCGCGATGCGCGGGCCGGCAACTACACGCCTGCGCTGACGGTGTTGCGCCAGGTGCCGGTAAGCCAGGCCTCCACTGGCCAGATCAGCGATCACTTGCAGATCGCCAGTTGGGCCGGTCTGGATGCCGAAGTGGTACAGGTCTATGAAACCCAGGGACGTGATCGAGCGTTGCCGGTCCAGGCCCTGACTGCCACCGCGCGGGCCTATCGCAACCTCAAGCGTTGGGACTCGGCGACCCAGGTGTACAACAAGGCCCTGGCTCTTGAACCGCAAAATGCCGACCTGCAGCTGGGCCTGGCGATGACCCAGGCCGACGCCGGTAAACCTGACGAGGCGGTTGCCCGCGCCAGGGCTCTGGTGGCGGCGAAACCGGATGATCCTGGCCGCCGTCTGGCTTTGGCCTACGCCTTGACCCGCGCCGGTGCCACTTACGATGCGTTGTTTGAGTACGACCAGGCCTTCACCCGCGCCGGCAGCAAACCCGAAGTCGCTCGGGAATACGTGATTGCCCTGCAACGCGCTCGTTTGCCGGAGCCGGCCTTGCGCCTGGCGCGTCAGCGGCCGGGGTTGATTGATCCGGTCACGCAACGCCGTCTCGAAGGTGACCTGGCCGCCGAACGCGTGCGCCTGGCCGAACTCGCCACCCGCAGCGAAAAAGAACGTTATGTGATCGCCGATCGGGCCCTGGCCGATTACGACCAGTTGCTGGCGACCTGGACGCCGGACCCTGCGGCCCACGATGACGTCATCCGCTGGCGAATCGACCGCATGGGCGCCCTCAAGGCCCGTGCACGCACCGCCGATGTGATCACCGAATACCAGAAGCTGCTCGCCGAAGGCGTGAAGATTCCGACCTATGCCCTACGTTGGGTGGCGTCGTCCTATCTGGATCAGCGTCAGCCGGAAATCGCCACCGATTTGTATCGCCAGGTGCTGGTAGCGCCGGATGCCGATGTCGGCGATCGCCTGGAAGACAGCACCGCGCTCTATTACGCCCTACTCGAAAGCGACAAGGCCGATGACGCGCGCAAGGTCGCCGAGGACCTGGCCAAGACCCAAAAGCCACGGGTCGAGCTCAAGGGCCTGCCGGTGGGCAATCCCAACGATGAATGGATGGACGCGCAGCAACTTGCCGCCCAGGCCGGCACCTACGGCGCCGATCTGCCGTCGGGCGAGCAGCGTTTGCAGACGTTGGTCGATCAGGCACCGGGCAACGTCGGCTTGCGTCTGGCCCAGGCCGATCTGTACCTGGCCCGGGATTGGCCACGACGCGCCGAGAATCAGCTCAAGGAAACCGAGAGCATGGCCCCGCGGGATATCGGGCTGGAAGTCGCTCAGGGCCACACTGCCATGGATCTGCAGGAATGGCGGCAGATGGATGCGCTGACCGACGATGTGGTCGCGCGTTTTCCGGACAACCGTCAGGTGCAGCGTTTGCAGCGTCAGCGTGCGGTCCATGACATGGCCGAGCTGCGAGTTCAGGCCTACGGCGGCAAGAGTTATGGCGGCGGCAACGGCGATGTCGGGGCGGTCAACGGCAGCCGCGATTTCGGCATCGAAACCACGCTGTACAGCCCGCCCATCGATGAAGACTGGCGCCTGTTCGCCGGTGCCGGCTACGCCACTGGCGATTTCCAGGAAGGTACTGGTCACCATCGCTTCCAGCGTGTCGGGCTCGAACGTCGGACTCGCGACATGTCCCTGGAAGCGGAAGTCTCCAACCATTCCTACGGCTTTGGCGATAAACAGGGCGCGCGCCTGGCGATTGCCCGAGACATCGACGATCACTGGCAGTACGGCGGCAGCCTCGAATATCTGTCGGCACAAACGCCGTTGCGAGCGTTGAACAGCGACATCACGGCCAACGGCGGCAGCGGCTTTATCCGCTGGCGTGCCAATGAAAGCCGTGAGTGGAGACTGGCGGTCAGCCCCTCGCATTTCAGCGACGGCAACAACCGTATCGAAGCCGTGCTCACCGGTCGCGAGGGCGTTTATCGCGCGCCGGGGCTGCAAGTCGACCTCGGTCTGGAAGTCGGCAGCAGCCATAACTCCAAGTCCGACGACGTGCCGTACTTCAACCCCAAATCCGACTTCAGCGTGCTGCCGACGATGAACGTCAATCACGTGCTCTACCACCGCTACGAAACCTCCTGGAGCCAGCAGTTCCAGGCCGGTGCGGGCACCTACAGCCAGCGCGATCACGGCACCGGCGGTATCGCCCTGCTGGGTTATGGCCAGCGCTACAGCTGGAACGACGTGTTCGAGGTGGGCGGCCTGCTGAGCGTGATCAACCGGCCATTTGACGGTGACCGGGAAACCGATCTGCGCCTGCTCGTCGACCTTACTTACCGCTTCTAGAAGAGTTTGAAGATGCCTTTTATTTCGCGTTTCATCCTCCTGCTGGGAGTGCTGTTGATCAGCGCCTGTGCCCAGCAAGCCCCAGCCTTCGCGCCGCCGTCCGAACGCCCGATGCCGGCCAATGAAAAGCCGTGGCCGAAAAACCATGTGCTGGGGATCGCATACCACGATGTCGAAGACCGCGACCCCGATCAGGCGGTGGTGGCCGTGCGCACCGAGCGCCTGCTCGAGCAACTGGCGTGGCTGCGGGAGAACAACTACACACCCGTCACCATCGACCAGATCATGGCCGCTCGCAGCGGCGGCCCCGAGCTGCCACCACGGGCGATCGTGCTGAGTTTCGACGACGGCTATTCGAGTTTCTACACCCGCGTGTTGCCGGTGCTGCGAGCCTATAACTGGCACGCCTTGCTGGCGCCGGTCGGGGTGTGGATCGACACGCCGCAGAACCAGCCAGTGGATTTCGCCGGTACACCGCGCAAGCGATCGGATTTCCTGACCTGGGAGCAGATCCGCGAGATTTCCCGGTCCGGCCTGGTGGAAATCGCCGCCCACACCGACGCCAGCCACAAAGGCGTGTTGGCCAACCCGCAAGGCAACCTGCAACCGGCAGCCGCGACCCGGCGCTATGACGCCGCCACCGGTCGCTACGAAACTGAAGCCCAATTCCAGGCCCGGATGCGCGCTGACGTAGCGGCCATCTCGGAGAAAATCCGCAAGGTCACTGGCTACAAACCGCGAGTCTGGGTGTGGCCGTACGGCGTGGCGGATGGCACCTCGCTGCAAGTGATCAACGACCAGGGTTATCAGATGGCCCTGACTCTGGACGACGGCCTCGATGCCCTCGACAACCTGATGAGCGGCCCGCGCTTTCTGGTGGCCTCGGACCCGGATGGCGAACACTTCGCCAACAGCGTCGTCGCGGTGCAGGCCGAATCGCCGATGCGCGTGGTGCATGTGGATCTGGACAACGTCTACGACCCGGACCCGGCCCAACAGGAAATCAACCTCGGCAAACTGATCCAGCGCATGGCCGACATGGGTGCCAACACGGTGTTCCTGCAAGCCTTCGCGGATCCCGCGGGCGATGGCCTGGTGCATTCGCTGTACTTCCCCAACCGTCATCTGCCGATGCGCGCCGATATCTTCGATCGCGTGGCCTGGCAGTTGCGCACCCGGGCTCACGTCAAAGTCTATGCCTGGATGCCGGTACTGAGTTTTGCCCTGGATTCGAAGCTGCCGCGAGTCACTCGCTGGGACCCGAAAACCGGTACCGCATCGATCGATCCGGACCAGTACAAGCGCTTGTCACCGTTCGATCCGAACGTGCGGCGCATCATCGGTGAAATCTACGAAGACGTGGCACGCCTGACCTCGGTCGACGGCATCCTCTATCACGATGACGCGGTGCTGTCGGACTTCGAAGACGCCGGCCCCGAAGCCCTGAAAGTCTATGCCGCCAACGGCCTGCCCGGTTCGATAGCCGCCCTGCGCGAGGATCCGGCCACCCTGCAACGCTGGACGCGGTTCAAGAGCCGCTACCTGATCGATTTCACCCATGAGCTGACCGCCAAGGTTCGCGCCATTCGCGGCCCGCAAGTGAAGACGGCGCGCAATATTTTCGCCGAGCCGATGCTCAACCCCGAGAGCGAAGCCTGGTTTGCACAGAACCTCGACGACTTCCTGGGCGCCTACGACTGGACGGCACCGATGGCCATGCCGCTGATGGAAAAACAGAGCCGCCAGCAATCCGGACCGTGGCTCGAAGCACTGGTGGCGACGGTCAAATCGCGCCCCGGCGCACTCGACCGCACGGTGTTCGAATTGCAGGCCCGCGACTGGACGAAAAATAAACACGCCGACATCGACGGCGGGCAGTTGGCTGACTGGATGGGCCGCCTCAAGCGTCAGGGCGCCACCAGTTTCGGCTACTACCCAGACAACTTCCTCGAGAACCAGCCGGACCTGAAAGCCGTGCGGCCCGCGCTCTCCAACAAGTGGAATCCATAACATGCTGGACAGACTTCTGGCCCTGTTGGTTCTGGCGATCGTCCTGGGGGTTCCCCTCGGGCTGATCTTTCTGGTCACCGGGCAATTCCTGATGGACTTCGTATTCTTCTACCCACTGTTCATGTCGGGGCTGTGGATCGCCGGCGGCCTGTATTTCTGGCTGCACTGGGAGCGGCACTGGCCGTGGCAGGACGACACCTTGCCGCCACCATTGGCCGGCGAACCGCTGATCTCGATCCTGATCCCTTGCTACAACGAAGGCGACAACGCCGCCGATACCATCCACGCGGCGCTGGCCCAGCATTACCCGAACATCGAAGTGATCGCGATCAACGACGGCTCCAAGGACAACACCGCCGCGGTGCTCGACGCACTGGCGGCGCAGGATCCGCGTTTGCGGGTGCTGCACCTGGCGGAAAACCAGGGCAAAGCCGTGGCCCTGCGCATGGGCGCCATCGCGGCGCGCAGCGAGTACCTGGTGTGCATCGACGGTGACGCGCTGTTGGCGCCGAATACCGCGGCCTATCTGGTGGCGCCGATGCTCGACAACGCACGACTGGGCGCTGTGACCGGCAACCCGCGAATCCGCACCCGTTCGACCCTGATCGGCCGGGTACAGGTCGGCGAGTTCTCCTCGATCATCGGCCTGATCAAGCGTACCCAGCGGGTGTTCGGGCGGATCTTCACCGTCTCCGGGGTGATCGTCGCCTTCCGTCGTACGGCCCTGAACCGGGTCGGCTACTGGAGCCCGGACATGATCACCGAAGACATCGACATCAGTTGGAAGCTGCAACTGGATCACTGGAGCATTTTCTACGAGCCCCGCGCGTTGTGCTGGATCCTCATGCCCGAAACCCTCGGCGGCCTGTGGAAGCAGCGCTTGCGCTGGGCCCAGGGCGGCGCCGAGGTGTTGTTCAAGAACATCCGGGGCATCTGGCAATACCGCCATCGTTACCTCTGGCCGTTGCTGTTCGAATACTGCCTGTCCACCGGTTGGGCCTTCACCTTCCTGTTGTCGGTGATCTTCTGGGGCGTCGGAAAGTTCGTCGAAATGCCGCCTGCCATTGCTGTCCATCACCTGATGCCGCCGGCCTTTACCGGGCTGCTGTTGGCGGTGGTCTGCCTGGTGCAATTCGCGGTCAGCATCATGATCGACCGACGTTACGAAAAGGGACTCGGCAGGACCATGTTCTGGGTGGTCTGGTACCCGCTGGTGTTCTGGTTCATCAGCCTGCTCACCACCCTGGTCAGCTTCCCCAAAGTGCTGTTTGGCCAACATCAGAAGCGCGCGCGCTGGGTCAGTCCGGACCGGGGCATCAAGCCGCTGGATGACGATGAAGAGGAGGTCATCAAATGAAAATCATCAGAACCCGGCAGCGGCCCTTTTTGGTCGTTCTCGATGTTTTCTTCACCGTGCTGGCCTGGATCGGGCTGCTGTATTTACTGGCGCGGGGTCTGTGGCCGTTGATCGATACCCATGACGGGCCGCGCATCGATGCATCTTTTTTCGACGCCCTCGGTACGTTGCAGATTTACCTGTGGGTGGCGCTGGTGAACGCGGTGATCCTGATTGGTTGGGCGCGTTATCAACAACGCAAAAGCAAGAGCTTCGCCCAGCGCCGTTTGCCGGCGCCGGTGGTGGACGATCAGGGGCTGAGCAAAAGCTTCAAGTTGACCGGCGACCGACTGGCGAAACTGCGCACGCCGGGCTCAATGACCATTCACAACGATCAGGAAGGCGATGTCAGCCATGTCGTTACGCACTTCACCCCGGTCGACCCGTCCCAACTGCCGCCGCCCTTGGCGCCATTGGAGCATCCATTGGTGATCCGCCTGCCGGCCGAAGATGACGACAACCGCGAGCCGATGAGCCACGTCTGAACCTGACGCCTTGAAAAAGTGCGTCAGGCAAAATCCCGGATCAGGCGCCACGCCTCGTCCACCGACAGCGGTTGTTTCATCCGTTCGGCGAGCATTGCCATCGCCCGTTCCTGATCACACGCAACCGCTGCCGCCACCACGCCGTTTTTACCGAACAGGCCAATAAACGGCGGATTTTCTGGGTCGCCTTTGAACTCAACCTCGTCCCAGGTCTCGGCGTGTCCGAGATAGTCGTAGTTTTTGCCGAAGTGCCAGGTCCAGAAATACGGCACGTCGAGGTAGCGCTCGTCGCCGCCGAGCATATTCGCCGCCGCAATCCGCGCCTGTTGCTGGGCCAGGCGCCAGTGTTCGATCCGTTGGGGCTGGCCATTGAGCGGGAAGGTCGCGATATCGCCGACGGCCCAGAGCCCGTCGGTCACGCGCATGCCGCCGTCGACCCTCAATGACTGATCTTTTTCCTTCGGCAGATCGGTAAACGGAGTGGTCGCCGGGGTGACGCCAATGCCGACCAGCACCAGATCCGCCGGCAAGCGCTGGCCGTTGTCCAGCAGCACCGCTTCGACTTTGCCTGTGCCTTCGATCTTCGCCGCTTCGCCATCGGTATGAAACACCACACCATTGGCCTCGTGCAGGGCACGAATCGCCTTGCCGACGGCCTCGCCGAATTGCG
Source organism: Pseudomonas sp. DF5 (assembly GCF_058148225.1). NCBI lineage: Bacteria > Pseudomonadati > Pseudomonadota > Gammaproteobacteria > Pseudomonadales > Pseudomonadaceae > Pseudomonas > Pseudomonas sp. DF5. The sequence goes on along the minus strand of NZ_JBYVYM010000017.1, from coordinate 84,545 downwards.
CCTCGAAAGGGATGGCATGGCGGGTCAGGACGGTGACATCCAAGCCGTACTGACGCAGGGATGAAGCGGATTCCAGACCAATGAAGCTGCCGCCGACAATCACTGCCCTTTGACCCGGTTTTGCGGTGGTCAGAATCTGCTGCGCCTGCGCCTTCGAGCGCAACACGAACACCTGCGGCAGATCGGCGCCTGGCAGCGACAGGGATTTTGGTATGCCACCGGTCGCAATCACCGCGGCGTCATAGCTCAACGATTGACCATCGGCCAGGCGCAGAGTCCGGTTCGGTGCATCCAGGCCCATCACATCGCTGTTTATCCGTTCAATGCGTTGTTCACGATAAAAGTCTTCATCGCGCAGCGGCGGAACTTCGTCCGGTGGCATTTCCCCGGCAATCACGAATTTGCTCAATGCCGTACGGTCGTATCCGGCTTCGGGCTCGCGGTCGATCAGTAGCACCCGACCGCCGAAGCCTTTCTCCCGCAGCGCCGCCGCGCAGGCCGTCCCCGCTGCACCGGCGCCGATGATCGCAAAGGTCCGCTTATCATCCTCCGGCGGTGTGCTGGGGCCGGGCATCGGCTGGTCGTCGACCCAGACCTCATCGTCGCGCAACTCCAGCGGATAGCGCCGCAGACTGTCCAGGGACGGTGGCTCGCACAGCGCGCCGTCTTCGAGACGATAAGCCGCCTTGTGCCACGGGCAGATCAGCCGGCCCTCACACAGCGCACCTTTGGCCAAGGGAGCCCCGGCGTGGGGACATCTACCCTGATAGGCGCGCAATTGATCGCCGACCCGCAGCAAGACGATTTTCATCTTGTCGATCCGGACTTCAAGGCCACGGTCGAGGGGCACATCGGCGAAACGGGCGACGCGGTGCAGTGCCATGATCGATCTCCAGGCAGGTGTTTCACTTAGGAGTTTGGCGCTTATTCCCAGGTTCAGCCAATTCCCACTGCCACCGCACGAACGGTCCGGCTATAGTTTGCGTGCCGACGACGGCCCCACCCCGCACAAGGTGCTCCGGTATGACCCGATTGACCTCTTTGAACCCTTGGCTGGCGGCCGTTGCAGTCGCCCTTTGCGTGCAATTGCCGGCGCAGGCCCAGGAGCGTTTCACCCTCAGCATCCCCGGCGTTTCGGACAATCGGCTGTTCACGTCGGCGGAGGCCAGCGATGCCAGCGGTTGCGGCGGCAAGAACCAGTCCCCGGCCCTGAGCTGGAACGCCGGCCCTCCGGGCACCCTCAGCTACGCCATCGTCATGCACGACCCGGACGGCCAGAAAGGCCTGGGCGTCGATCACTGGATTCGTTACGGCATCAAGGCCACGACGCGGCAGATCCCGGCCGGTGTCGGCACTAAATCCACCCTCGAAGGCGTGGGTGGCACCAACATCAAAGGCACCACTAACTATGTTGGCCCGTGCCCACCCATCGGTGACAGCATCCATCACTACGTCATCCAGATCTACGCCCTGGACCTGGCGCCAGAAGCCTTGCCCGCCGGCCTGACCCGCGCGCAGCTGCTGGAGCAGATCAAAGGCCATGTGTTGAAAAACAGCAGCGTGGTGCGGCGTTATCACCGCTGAAGATTTTTCACGTCGGCTTAACCCGAACCCGGCGGGCTGTCCGTCTCAGAGGATGAATGAGTCAATTTCCTCCTGAGGTCAGCCCCCATGTCCGTCCCTCTGCACTTCCTCCGCCCGGCCGCCCAGGGTTTCGCCGCCGGGTTGCTGCTGGCCGTTGCCGGTTGCGGCGGTTCATCCACACCACCCTCTGAGACGGGCAACCCGGCAGCGGTTGCGCCCCCAGCTCAAAATGCGCCGAAAACTGAAGCGTTAGTGCGTCGCGAGGCCGCCACAATGGCGGACACCGCGATGGCCAAGCACAGCGCACGACCGGCGCCGCTGGTCGCTTTCGCGCCAGTGCCCGCAGGTGAAACTTATCCACAGGGCTACCGGGATGAGCAGCGCGAGCAATATCAGGCGCTGGTCGATAACCCGATTCACAGCGTGGCCGAAGCGCCGGTCTCGACCTTCAGCGCCGATGTCGATACCGGCGCGTACGCCAATGTCCGGCGCTTGCTCAATCAGGGGCGTTTACCGCCGGAAGGGGCGGTGCGGCTGGAAGAAATGGTCAATTACTTCCCCTACGATTACGCCTTGCCCACCGACGGCTCGCCATTTGGCGTGACCACCGAACTGGCGCCGTCACCCTGGAACCCGCATACCCGATTGCTGCGTATCGGCATCAAGGCCTCCGATCGCGCGGTGGCAACGCTGGCCCCAGCGAACCTGGTGTTTCTGGTGGACGTGTCCGGCTCCATGGACCGTCGCGAAGGCCTGCCTCTGGTCAAAAGCACCCTGAAATTGCTGGTCGATCAATTGCGCGAGCAGGACCGGGTTTCGCTGGTGGTCTATGCCGGAGAATCCCGTGTGGTGCTGGAGCCGACTTCCGGACGGGAAAAAGCGAAAATTCGTACCGCCATCGAGCAATTGACGGCGGGCGGCTCGACCGCCGGCGCGTCGGGTATCGAACTGGCTTACCAAATGGCGCAACAGGCGTTTATCCCCAAAGGCATCAACCGCATCCTGCTAGCCACCGACGGTGACTTCAACGTCGGCATCAGCGACTTCGACAGCCTCAAGCAAATGGCTGTGGATAAACGCAAGACTGGCGTGTCCCTGACCACCCTGGGTTTTGGTGTGGATAACTACAATGAACACCTGATGGAACAACTGGCCGACGCCGGCGACGGTAACTACGCCTACATCGACAACCTGCGCGAAGCGCGCAAAGTGCTGGTGGATCAACTCGGCTCGACCCTGGCGGTGGTGGCGAAGAATGTGAAGCTGCAGGTGGAGTTCAACCCGGCTCAGGTCAGCGAATATCGGCTGTTGGGTTATGAGAACCGCGCCTTGAAGCGTGAGGATTTCAGCAACGACAAAGTCGACGCCGGAGAAATCGGCGCAGGGCACACGGTGACGGCGCTGTACGAAATTGTGCCCAAGGGCGAGAAGGGCTGGCTGGAACCGTTGCGCTATGGCAAATCGGCGACCGATGTTTCCGCAAAAAACGGAGAAATGGCGATGCTGCGGGTGCGTTATCAGTTGCCGGAAGGTGGGAACAGTCGCTTGATCGAACGACCAATCCTGAAGAGTGAGGCCGGCAAAATCTCGGCCGCCAGCGATGACCTGCGCTTTGCCGCCGCCGTCGCTGCGTTTTCCCAGCAGCTCAAGGACGGGCGCTACACCGGTGATTTCAGCTTGAAAGACACCGAAACCCTGGCCCGTGGCGCACGGGGTGACGATCAATTCGGCCTGCGCGGTGAGTTTGTGCAATTGGTGGAATTGGCGCAGAGCCTGCGAGCCTCCACCGCCTCGAATCAACCGCCCAACGACAACCGGATAGAGTGAAAGCTGACATGTCCGATCCTGCAATCAGCTCAACCGCCAGCAGCGATGAATCGCTGCTGGCGCGCTACCGCTCTGGCGACGGGCCGGCGTTCGAAGTTTTGTACGCTCGCCACCGCCAGGGCCTGTATCGATTCCTCCTCGGCCTCAGCGGCAAACCCGAACTGGCCGAAGAGGTGTACCAGGAAACCTGGCTGAGCCTGATCCGCAGCACCAGTCAGCCACAAGGCCGGGCGAACTTTCGTACCTGGCTCTACCAGATTGCCCGCAACCGACTGATCGATCACTGGCGCAAACATGGCATTCACAACCCCTTGCACGACAGCTACGACGAACAGGCCCACGCCCTGATCGACGACGCAGCCGACCCTGAACAACTGCTGAGCCTGAGCCGCGACGGTCAACGCCTCGAAACCGCTCTGCAAACCCTGCCCGCCGACCAGCGCGAAGTGTTCCTGCTGCGCGCCCACGGCGACCTCGACCTGCCGCAGATCGCCACCCTCACCGAAACACCGCTGGAAACCGTTAAAAGCCGCTTGCGCTACGCCCAGCAAAAACTGCGTCGGCTGCTGGCCGAGGAGGTACTGACATGACTGACGCCAAACAAACACCGTCATCGCCCGACGATGAAATGCTCAAGCATTTCCGCGACCACAGCAGCGGCGAACCACCGGCGCACCTCGACGCCTTCATCCTCGCCACTGTCCACCGCGAAGCCCCCGCGCCGAAGCCGAACCTGTGGCAACGCTGGCTCCGCGCCTGCCAACAGCCCCGTTGGCAAGTCGCGTTCGCAAGCCTGGTCGGGGTTGCGCTGATGCTGGCGCTGGTGCAACGCACGCCCGAGCAATTGCCGAGTTACGACTTCGCTCCTGCGCCGAAAGCGTCCGCACCGACTGCTAAACCGGAAGCCGCTGCCCGCTTCCAGGCTACGCCCGCCCCGGCTGCGCCGATGGCGGATTTTGCTGCACCGATGCAACGAGAGTCGATCAACAGCGAAATGGCCGACGAAGCCAAACTCAGCAAACGCGCCGCCGCGCCGGCCAAGTCACTGGATGATCAATTACGTGAAGTGATACTCCTGCAAGACGCCGGACAAACCCAAGCAGCCGAAGCGCTGATGACGACATTGCACAAGCGCTTTCCCAAGGAAAACCTTGCGGCCAAACTCAAGGAAATGCAGAAAAAATGAGCTGAACAGCGGTCGCCGATTTGGCAACAACCCCCGAAAGCGCGCACTATCAGCCCATAGCCGATGCGTTGGAGGATGCCGTGGCCCAAAAAATCGACCGCATCGCCCAAATGCTCAACTGCCCGGTGAAGGGTGAGGAACTGCGGCGAGCAGTGACTGAGAGTCGTAAGGAGTTTCTTCTGGCGAAGCAGGCAGAAGATGATCTTGAGGAAGACGTTCTTGATGATGAGTTGATCGAGGACGAAGAAGACGATGATGAATACGACGAGTTTGACTGGACGACAGAATGAAAAAACCGCTTTGGCGGTTTTTTGCCATTAAAGAAATGTTGATGGCCCCTGTCGGTTGATGCGCTTCGGTGCTGAGACTGCTCAGGGGTTTTTTATTGCCTGGGATTTTTCCGCCTTACCAATCATGTTGGGTTCCGGGTACGTTTTGAGCTCAACGGTGTGGTTGGCACCTTTCATCGACCACACCCGGACAAAAAAGCAAAGTCCTACCAGGTTCGTGGTGCGCGGGCTTTCCTTGAACAAGCAGGAGTCACCCCATGAACGTAATGAATTACAAAGGCTATGCCGCCCGAATTGAATACAGCGAGGAAGACGGCCTGTTTGTCGGCCATATCGCTGGTATTAGAGATGTCGTTGGGTTTCATGGCGAGTCGGTACAGGAACTTCGAAACGCATTTGAAGAGGCCGTCACTGATTATCTGGAAACTTGCGCCAAGCTCTGACGAAGATCGAGCGCATGCCTGACCACTGCTATTGCACGGTTATGCAGTTGCATGAGTGGTAGGACGGCAGAAGTCAGCATCTACACGCAATTGTGGAGGCCCCGAATAATCGGGGCGCATTTAAAGGGTGAGTTGCCGCTATTCTGCGGCTTGTTGCGTCGCCGTCTGCGGTGGTTGCGTCAACACTTTCACCACATCATCAATCACTGCCTTACTCATCGCAGTCAGATAATGCGCGGCCCACGCGTGGCGATCGGTGTCTTTTGCGTAGGCTGCATCCTCAGCAAACGACTTGGCCAGGAACAACAGGTCGGACGCCTGCGCCACAGCAACTGGCCAAGGTGCGGTTTCAGCCGCCTTTGTTCGTGCCGCTCATTTGCCGGTCATTTGACTAGCGAATCTCGATTTAACGACAGCAAAGGAAACCCGTTTCGATGGTTTTTTGTGGGGCAGATGGCCCCGGTCAGTTGCACGTTGACCGTTGTTCGGAAAATCGAGCACTATAAGGTACTATTTTTTGTACCTTTGGAGCCGTCATGGAGCAATTACTTGCGAGTCGGTCGGTCAGTATTACCGAGCTGAAACGCAGCCCAAGTACTGTGATTGAGCAAGCAGGCTCAGAGCCAGTTGCCGTTCTCAACCACAATCGTCCTGCTGCCTACCTTTTGCCGCACGCCGCTTATCAGCAGCTCCTGGATAGATTACGAGCCGCAGAAATATGTGTAGCTATTGCGACCAGCCGCAATGACCCACGTCCGGCTATTGCTGCCGATACCGTGTTTGCCGAGCTTGATGCGCTCATTGATGAGGTCGAAGCAGAGCAGAAGCGCCCATGAGACAACTGTTTTTCTCCGCACTGGCACGAGAGGATCTGCAGCAAATCGCCCGCTACATTGCCCGTGACAATCCGGGTCGAGCTCGGACTTTTGTTGGTGAGCTACGAGTGTGCTGTGCTCGGCTGCTGGATCAGCCTAATCAAGGTATTCCCCGAGATGACTATGCCAGAGGGCTGCGAATGATTTCCCACGGCCGATATTTGATCTTTTATAGTCTTTTCGAGGGCGATGTTCAGATTGAGCGTGTCCTGCATGCCGCAAGGGACGTTGGACGTCTATTCGAATCAGGCAGCGCTGATCACTAGACCCAAACCATTGAAAATGGCTTACCCACAAAAAAGCCCCAGACCCTAAGACCTGAGGCTTTCTCGCTTCTACATATGGTGCACCAGGCGGGATTCGAACCCACGACCCCTGCCTTCGGAGGGCAGTACTCTATCCAGCTGAGCTACTGGTGCAATGCGGGCGCCATGATACTCATATGCGCTGCGGGCGTCCATGCTGCTGAATCGTCTGCGTTTTTCCAAAGCGTAACCTACGGTTGCTACGCTGATCCGAAAAAATAGGCAAATGCGGCGTTTTCGTTCTTTTTTTCGAACAGGCTATTGTCCTTTACCCCCTTTGATCCTAGGATTCGTTTGAGATTTCAAACGCTCTTGTCTGGGTGCTGAACCGCACGAGTTCGATCAGTGCGCTATTTATGTGCTTCAGCCCGGTGAATGATTTCCCTGACGGCAGCCTATAAGGCGCCTTTCTACAATCATAATTCGCTCCGCGCTGGCCGCGGTGCTGTTAAGGAAAGCCGACATGCAGCTTAAAGACACCCAGTTGTTCCGCCAGCAAGCCTTTATCGATGGCGCTTGGGTCGATGCGGACAACGGTCAGACGATCAAGGTCAATAACCCGGCAACGGGCGAAATTCTGGGTACTGTGCCGAAAATGGGCGCTACCGAAACCCGCCGTGCGATTGAAGCCGCTGACAAGGCGCTGCCGGCCTGGCGTGGACTGACCGCCAAGGAGCGCGCGAACAAGCTGCGTCGCTGGTTCGAGCTGATCATCGAGAACCAGGACGACCTGGCTCGTCTGATGACCCTGGAGCAGGGCAAACCATTGGCTGAAGCCAAGGGCGAGATCGTTTACGCCGCTTCCTTTATTGAGTGGTTCGCCGAAGAAGCCAAGCGCGTCTACGGTGACGTGATTCCGGGCCACCAGCCAGACAAGCGTCTGATCGTGATCAAGCAGCCAATCGGCGTGACCGCAGCGATCACTCCGTGGAACTTCCCGGCCGCGATGATCACCCGTAAAGCCGGCCCGGCCCTGGCCGCCGGTTGCACCATGGTGCTCAAGCCTGCTTCGCAAACCCCGTTCTCGGCATTTGCCCTGGCTGAACTGGCCCAGCGTGCCGGTATTCCGAACGGCGTGTTCAGTGTGGTGACCGGCAGCGCCGGCGACATCGGCAGCGAGCTGACCGGCAACCCGATCGTGCGCAAACTGTCGTTCACCGGTTCGACCGAAATCGGTCGTCAGTTGATGACCGAGTGCGCCAAGGACATCAAGAAAGTCTCGCTGGAGCTGGGCGGCAACGCGCCATTCATCGTGTTCGACGACGCGGACCTGGATAAGGCCGTCGAAGGCGCGATCATTTCCAAGTACCGCAACAACGGCCAGACCTGCGTCTGCGCCAACCGCCTGTACATTCAGGATTCGGTCTACGACGCGTTCGCCGAAAAACTGAAAGTGGCCGTGGCCAAACTCAAGATCGGCAACGGTCTGGAAGACGGCACCACCACTGGCCCGCTGATCGACGAGAAAGCCGTGGCCAAGGTTCAAGAGCACATTGCTGACGCCGTCGGCAAAGGCGCTACCGTCCTGGCGGGCGGCAAGAGCATGCAAGGCAACTTCTTCGAGCCGACCATTCTGACCAACGTGCCGAACAACGCTGCCGTGGCCAAGGAAGAAACCTTCGGTCCATTGGCGCCACTGTTCCGCTTCAAAGACGAAGCAGACGTGATTGCGATGTCCAACGACACCGAATTCGGTCTGGCCTCGTACTTCTATGCGCGTGACCTGGGTCGTGTGTTCCGTGTGGCTGAAGCCCTGGAATACGGCATGGTCGGCGTCAACACCGGGTTGATCTCCAACGAGGTCGCGCCGTTCGGCGGCATCAAGGCGTCGGGCCTGGGCCGTGAAGGCTCCAAGTACGGCATCGAAGATTACCTGGAAATCAAATACCTCTGCCTGGGCATCTAAGCCCGAAGGGATAAGCCCGGCAAGGCATTGCTTCAAACGCAAAGGGCACGAGAGCGCTGTCCCTTTGCGTGCAACAAACGGAATTTTCTCTGTGGCCGGGAACGCTGTGGCAGTCGATCATCGCATGCTGCCGTAGTTGCTTCCCCGCCGCTTAATCCTTGAACCACGCCGACCGATGAGCGGCGAATGAGGAATGTATGAGCAAGACTAACGCTGAGTTGATGGCCCGCCGCACCGCTGCTGTACCCCGTGGTGTTGGTCAGATTCACCCGATCTTCGCCGACCACGCGAAGAACGCCACCGTGACCGACGTTGAAGGTCGTGAGTTCATCGACTTCGCCGGCGGTATCGCCGTGCTGAACACCGGTCACCTGCACCCGAAAGTCATCGCCGCCGTGACTGCGCAGCTGAACAAGCTGACCCACACCTGCTTCCAGGTACTGGCCTACGAGCCGTACGTGGAAGTGTGCGAAAAAATAAACGCCAAGGTGCCGGGTGATTTCGCCAAGAAAACCCTGCTGGTGACCACTGGCTCCGAAGCCGTGGAAAACTCCATCAAGATCGCCCGCGCCGCCACTGGCCGTGCCGGCGTGATCGCGTTCACCGGCGCTTACCACGGTCGCACCATGATGACCCTTGGCCTGACCGGTAAAGTCGTGCCTTACTCGGCCGGCATGGGCCTGATGCCAGGCGGCATCTTCCGCGCGCTGTACCCGAACGAACTGCACGGTGTGAGCATCGACGATTCGATCGCCAGCATCGAGCGCATCTTCAAGAACGACGCCGAGCCGCGTGACATCGCTGCGATCATCATCGAGCCGGTGCAGGGCGAAGGTGGTTTCTACGTCGCGCCTAAAGAGTTCATGAAGCGTCTGCGCGCTTTGTGCGACCAGCACGGCATTCTGTTGATCGCTGACGAAGTGCAGACGGGCGCTGGCCGTACCGGCACCTTCTTCGCCATGGAACAGATGGGCGTTGCCGCCGACCTGACCACCTTCGCCAAATCCATCGCTGGCGGCTTCCCGCTGGCCGGTGTGTGCGGCAAGGCCGAATACATGGACGCCATCGCTCCAGGCGGCCTGGGCGGCACTTACGCCGGTAGCCCGATCGCTTGCGCCGCGGCCCTGGCCGTGATGGAGGTTTTCGAAGAAGAGCACCTGCTGGACCGTTGCAAAGCGGTTGGCGAGCGTCTGGTGACTGGTCTGAAAGCCATTCAGGCCAAATACCCGGTGATCGGTGACGTGCGTGCACTGGGTGCGATGATCGCTGTCGAGCTGTTTGAAAACGGCGACAGCCACAAGCCGAACCCGGCTGCTGTAGCCGCCGTTGTGGCCAAGGCTCGCGACAAGGGTCTGATCCTGCTGTCGTGCGGCACCTACGGCAACGTTCTGCGTGTGCTGGTACCGCTGACCGCGCCGGACGAGCAACTGGACAAAGGCCTGGCGATCATCGAAGAGTGCTTCGCCGAGCTCTGATCCGTTTGTGAACTGATCGACAAAAAACCCGCTTCGGCGGGTTTTTTTATGTCCCTTGAAACACATCAGGAGCAATTGGGCTGTATCGAATGGCCAGCATTGACTAAGGTGCAAGCATTGCCGTTGGAGTGTGCAGATGACTGCTGTGGTGTTACCCGCTGTACCGCGAGTGCTGATTGCCGAAGCGGACCCTTGGTCCCGCGACCTGCTCAAGCAGGTGTTGTTGAATGTGCGCTGCGACGCGCGGCTGGACCTGTGTGCCGATGGCCAGGAGACCCTGCAGCTGTTGGCGGAAAATCCTTATGACCTGGTGATCGTCGACTGGGAGTTACCCGGCGTCGATGGCCTGAATGTGTTGCGCAGCGTTCGCCAGCGCAAACGTAATCCGCCGTTGCCGTTCATTCTGATGAGCAGCCGCAACGACAGCGCCAGCGTGCGTGAAGCCTTGCCCCTGGCGCCCACGGCGTACCTGACCAAGCCCCTGAACATGGAAAACCTGACCCAGCGCCTGCAGGATTTGCTGCTGAGCGCGGGTGAAGAGGTGTCCTGCGAAGTGCCGTCATTGGCGCCGGGCATGACCTTGTCGGTGTATCTGGAGCGGCGGCGTGAACTGGCGGACGGTGCACCGCTGATGACCGACGTGCAGGTGGCGATCAAGCGTAGCCTCAATCCTGATGGCCTCGATTTGACGCGGCTTGAAGACGAGATCCGCACCGATCCGCAAGTCACCGCTGTCTTGATCGCTGCCGCCAACAGCGCGGCCCAGCATCATGGCGCCGCCGTGCAAACGCTGTCGCAGGCACTGCATCGATTGGGCACCGGGCAAAGCATGAACCTGATTCTGGGCCTTGCCCTCAAGCGCAGTGCCCGGCTCAGTGATCCGCAACTGGCGGACTATGCCGAGCGCTATTGGGAATTGTCCCTGCACACCGCCGAATATGCACGAACGCTGGCGCGTTTGCTGGATCTGGATCAGGAGCGTTGTTATTGCGCGGGCATGCTGCATCGCCTCGGCGATCTGGCGTTGCTGCGCTGTTTGCAGGAGTGGAAGCAGGCCGGCGGTGAGCTGGATGAATGGGAGGAGGTCGGCGATGCCCTGGCGGAATTCGGCGCGGCCTACGGTTCGGCGCTGCGCACCCGCTGGCGGCTGCCGCTGGAGCTGCGTGAACTGATTGCGGCGGTGTACCAGCTCGGTGGCGGGGTTTACTCCCGCGAAGCACTGGTGATGAACATGGCCGCGCAACTGGCGCGCCTGACCGAGCATGAGGGGCTCGAGGCATTGGCCAAGAGCCGCACGGCGCGGTTGCTCAAGATCGGATTGCCGGAGTTGATGCGCTTGCGCAAGAAGTGAAGCTGACACCGAACCCCGTGGGAGCGAGCAAGCCCGCTCCCACATTAGGTCTGTGCCGGGCCTGTCAGCCAGAGATTATCCGGTTCTTGCCCTGGCGCTTGGCCTGGTACATCGCCGCATCGGCGCGGGCGAACAGGCTGTCGAGGTTTTCATCCTCGGGCGTGAGGCTGGTCAGGCCCTGGCTGACAGTGATGCCGAACGTCTGGTCGTCATGGCTGAAGCTCAACCGCTGAATCTCCCGTTGCAGGCGCTCGGCCACTTGCATGGCCATGTCCGGTGCACAGCCAGGGAACACAGCGGCGAACTCCTCACCGCCAATCCGCCCGAACAGATCACCACGGCGCAGGGCCGCACGACCGCTCTCGGCGATGCGTTGCAGCACCTTGTCGCCCTCCGGATGGCCGTAGGTGTCGTTGATCACTTTGAAGTCATCGATGTCCAGCAGCAGGAAGGCCAGCGGCTTGCCTTGCGAGCGCGCCTGCTCGAATTCGCGATTGGCGCATTCGAAGAAGTGTCGACGGTTGCTGCTTTGGGTCAGCACGTCGGTGGTGGCCAAGCGGTGGAGCTCGGTTTCCATCTGCTTCTTTTCGGTGATGTCTTCGGCGATGCCGACGATGATCACCGGTTGGCCCGGTTCGGCCTGGCGGTTGATGAAGCACTTGTCGCTGAGCCATCGCACTTGGCCGTCGGCGGCGATGATGCGGTACTCGCGGTCTTCGACGGCGCCGTTGACCAGCACTCGCGCCAGGCTGCGCTCGGCGTAGTCCAGATCGTCGGGATAAACGCTGTCGCGCCAGTGGTTGTAGTCGGACAGCAACAGGCCGGCGGGGCGGCCGAAGATCCGGTCATAGGCCGGGCTGACGTAGAGCACCTGACGGGTTTCCCAGTTGAATGCCCAAAGCACGGCGTTGACGCTGACCAGCAGCGAGCTGAACAGCTGTTCGCGTTCGCTCAGGCGCGCCACTTCACCTTGCGCATGCATCAGCGCCATCAACGTTTGCGCGGCCTCGGGCCACTGCTCAAGGGATGTGTCTTGTAGATTTTTATTGACCATCGGCACAAATCTCAAAGGGCGTGCCGCTATTTCGACAGCGGCCAACACAAAGCCCGCCGGGGTGGCGAATTGTCTTTGAGATAGGGGATTCGGGGCGAAGTTCCCGCTTTTTGTTTGATTAGAGCTTGCTCCCGCTGGGCGGCACCGGCGACGCGTTTTTCAGCTAAAACGCGTCGTCAGGTATTGCGGCGGCTGCGCAGCCGAGCGGGGCGGTGCGGCGATGAGGCAAGCTCCCTCGCCACAGGTGTGCCCTTGATTCAGGGTCAGGCAGTGGCGGGGCGCAGGGAGTAGGTTTTCAGCTGGTCGGCGAAATCACGCAGGGATTGAATCCCGCTGGCCTCGGCCTCGTGTACCCAATCCTTGATGGCGGCCAGCATGTCGTGACCATTTGAGCTGGTCTTGACCCAGATCTGCTGCAAGGCCAGGCGTTTCTCGTAAATTACCTTCAGCGCCTGGCTGTGTTCGAGCATGGTCTGGATGCGGACATGGTGCTTGTCATCCAGCAGGCTGGTTTCCCGCGAGAGCAGGCGTTTGGCCCGGTGGAACTGGTGGCGGACCGAGTGATCGACCTTTTCCAGCTCTTGCTTGACCAGCGGCGCGATGACCAGCTTGCGGTACTGGGCCATGATCTGGAAACGGTTGTTGAGGATCGCCATGGCGGTGTCCATGTCCAGGCTGCCTTTGCCTTCGACACGGTGAGCAATCGGTGCCACCCGCTGGACCTTGGCAAGACGCAGGAAACTGAAGACCTGGATCCAGGCCCAGCCGAGGTCGAATTCCCACTTCTTCACCGACAGTTTGGCCGAGTTAGGGTAGGTGTGATGGTTGTTATGCAGTTCTTCACCGCCGATCAGGATGCCCCAAGGCACCAGATTGGTCGCCGCATCGCGGCATTCGAAGTTGCGGTAGCCGATGGCATGGCCCAGGCCATTGACCACGCCGGCGGCCCAGACCGGGATCCACATCATCTGGATGGCCCAGATGGTGATGCCGATAGTGCCGAACAGCAGCAGGTCGACGACGCCCATGATCGCCACGCCCAGCAACGGGAAGCGGCTGTAGAGGTTGCGCTCGATCCAGTCTTCGGGGCAGTTCTTGCCGTAGATGCGCAGGGTCTCGGGGTTTTCCGCTTCGGCGCGGTACAGCTCGGCGCCTTTGCGCAGAACGGTGGACAACCCTTTGATGACCGGGCTGTGCGGGTCATCGACGGTTTCGCATTTGGCGTGATGCTTGCGGTGGATAGCGGTCCACTCGCGGGTGTTCTGCGCCGTGGTCAACCACAGCCAGAAGCGGAAGAAATGTTTCAGGCCGCCATTGAGCTCAAGCGAGCGGTGGGCTGAATAGCGATGCAGATAGACCGTGACGCCGACGATCGTCACGTGGGTCATCAGCAGGGTGACTGCCACCAGTGACCAGGGCGATAAGCCAAGAAAACCTTCGTACCACATAGGCTATAGGGCCCTCGATAAAGAAAAAACAGCCGTTGCATTATCACTAAGCCCACAGATAAAACCAGTCGCCCTTTCAGATAAGAGTGGCCGGATATTTCTTTAAACTATAATTCCAGCCTTTTTTGTAGGGACATGGACGCTCGAATGTCAGCCACATATCGCGATGCCTTGCGTGCAGCGCTGCTTTACCTGGTGCTTTCCGTAGTCTGGCTTCAGTTCAGTGGTTATTTATTGAACAGTTTCTTCGATAACTCCACCGACCTGTTGCGCTGGCAACTGATCAACGGTTATGCTTGGGTGGCCTTCAGTGCCGGGCTGATTTTCATCGCGCGGGCACGTTTGTTTCGCTGCTTGGGCGTCGGCGCCAAATTGCGGCAACGTAATGCTGAGCGGGAGCGTTTGCGTCAGGCGGCTGCGGTGTTCGATTGCACCCGCGAAGGGGTGCTGGTCACCAACAGCGACGGGCTGATCGTCCATGTGAACCGGGCGTTCATGGACATCACCGGTTACCAGCGCGAGGAAGTGCTGGGGCAGCGACCGAACATGTTCAAGTCGGGCCATCACCCGCCGGGTTTCTACCAGACGATGTTCGCCACACTCGACAGCCTGGGTGAGTGGAGCGGGGAAATCTGGAACCGTCGCAAAAGCGGCGAGATTTATCCGCAATGGCAGACGATCCGCCTCGTTCACGACGATGAGGGGCGGTTCAGCCAGTACGTTGCGGTGTTTTCCGATATCAGCGCGATCAAGAACTCCGAGCATGAGCTGACGCACCTGGCCCATCACGACCCGCTCACCGATCTGCCCAATCGCCTGCTGTTGACCGACCGTGCCGGGCAGGCCGTGGCCTCGGCGCAGGCGCATAAGCGCGGTTGTGCGTTGCTGATGATCGACCTCGATCACTTCAAATTGATCAACGACAGTCTTGGCCACAGCGTTGGTGACCAATTGCTCAAGGCTGTGGCTGAACGCTTGGGAGCCTTGTTCGGCGCGGGCATTACCCTGGCGCGGCTCAGTGGCGACGAATTTGCGGTGTTGGCTGAAAATTGCCCGCAACCGGGGCACGCTGCAGCATTGGCACAGCGGGTCGTCGATGGGCTCAAGGAGCCGTTCCAGATCGATGGGCATTCGTTATTCATCAACGCCAGTGTCGGCATCAGCCTGTTCCCCAGCGACGCCTTGAGCGCCGAGCAACTGTTGCGCAACGCCGACTCGGCGCTGTTCAAGGCCAAGAGCGCCGGCCGCGACGGTTATGCCCTCTATACCGAAGAGTTGACCGCACACGCCCAGCAACGCGTAGGAATTGCGTTCGAGTTGCGCCGAGCACTGGAGCAGCAGGAGCTGCGGGTTTATTACCAGCCCGTGCACGACCTCAAGACCAGCCGCCTGATCGGCGTCGAGGCGCTGGTGCGCTGGGAGCATCCACAGCGCGGGTTGGTGTCGCCGGCTGAATTCATCCCCATTGCCGAACGCACCGGGCTGATTGCCGAGATCGATGCCTGGGTCATGCGCCAGGCCTGTCAGCAGATGTGTCTGTGGCAAGCGGCGGGCGTGGTGTTGTCGTTTGTCGCGGTGAACGTTTCCTCGCGCCTGTTCGCCCGTCGTGAGTTGTATCAGCAGGTAGCTCAGGTGCTGCACGACACCGGGTTGGATCCGGCGTATCTGGAGCTGGAAGTCACTGAAAGCGCGGTGATGGAGGATCCGGAAGTGGCGTTGGAGCAAATGCATCGGTTGCGCGAGTTGGGCGTGCGGCTGGCCATCGATGACTTCGGCACGGGCTATTCGTCGTTGCTGCGGCTCAAGCGTTTGCCGGTGCAAAAGCTCAAGATCGATCAGGGATTCGTCGCAGGCTTGCCGGGTGACGAGGATGACGCGGCAATCGCACGGGTGATCGTTGCGCTGGCGCAGAGCATGGGGATGCAAGTGCATGCCGAGGGGATTGAACAGGTCGAGCAGGCGGCTTTCCTGCTCGAGCACGACTGCGATCTGGGGCAGGGCTACTGGTTTGGGCGGCCTGTACCGGCGGCTTCCTTGGATTGGGTTCGGGCGCCGGTGATTCTCCCGCGCTGATCGTTCCCATGCGGAGCATGGGAATGATCATTCTTCTGGTTATATAAACATTCTTAAATAGTATTTTTAAGAATATGTGCGCCTATCTACTATTGCTCCACGCCTTAAGCAGTGCCCGCCACTGCCAGGCATATCTCATTAAAGGAGCAGCACCATGAGCGCATCCCTACGCAGTGTTGACGGGCAGGACGAAGCCACCATTTTGCGTGAAATCCAGAGTGCCCTGCGCGATCTGCGCTTTGGCGCTGTGGAGATCACCGTGCACAACGCACAGGTGGTCCAGATCGAACGCAAAGAGAAATTCCGTTTGCAGCATCCGGCCAATAAGTCGAGCTAAAAGATCGCAGCCTGCGGCGGCTCCGACAGAAGCACGCAATCTCCCGTAGAAGCTGCCGAAGGCTGCGATCTTTTGTACGGGCAACCCGTTCCAGACCATAAGAAAAAGCCACCACACCAAGAATTCCAGGAGCTTTCACCATGTCGTCGATTCGCCATTTTGCGTTGGCCGCCCTGGCCAGTGCCCTTTTTGCTGGTTCTGCGGTTGCCAAGGATTACGAACTGCTCAACGTGTCGTATGACCCGACCCGCGAGCTGTATCAGGACTACAACGCCGAGTTCATCAACTTCTGGAAGAAAGACCACGCTGGCGACAACGTGAAGATCCAGCAGTCCCACGGTGGTTCAGGCAAGCAGGGCCGTGCGGTGATCGACGGTCTGCGGGCCGACGTGGTGACCCTGGCCCTGGCCGGTGACATCGACGAAATCGCCAAGCTCGGCAAGAGTCTGCCGGCTGACTGGCAGAACCGTCTGCCGGAAGCGAGCACGCCTTACACCTCGACCATCGTGTTCCTGGTGCGCAAGGGCAACCCGAAAGGCATCAAGGACTGGGGCGACTTGACCAAGAATGGCGTGGAAGTCATCACCCCGAACCCGAAAACCTCCGGCGGTGCACGCTGGAACTTCCTCGCGGCCTGGGCCTATGGCCTGAAAGCCAATGGCGGTAACGAAGCCAAGGCCAAAGAGTATGTGCAGACCCTGTTCAAACACGTGCCAGTGCTGGACACCGGTGCTCGTGGTTCGACCATCACCTTCGTCAACAACGGCCAGGGCGACGTGTTGCTGGCCTGGGAAAACGAAGCTTTCCTGGCCTTGAAAGAAGACGGCGGCGCCGACAAGTTCGACATCGTCGTGCCTTCGCTATCGATCCTTGCCGAGCCACCGGTGGCCGTGGTCGACAAGAACGCCGAGAAAAAGGGCAACACCGAAATCGCCGAAGCGTACCTCAAGCACCTGTACAGCCCGGCCGGCCAGGAAATTGCGGCGAAAAACTTCTATCGTCCACGTGACAAGGACGTAGCCGCCAAGTACGCCAAACAGTTCCCGACCCTGGAACTGGTGACCATCGACAAGGACTTCGGCGGCTGGAAAACCGCCCAGCCGAAGTTCTTCAATGACGGTGGCGTGTTCGACCAGATTTACCAGGCGCAGTAGCCTGAAATAGATCAGCCAACGGGGCTAATGCCAGTCAGTTAAGGATAAATCGGATCTGTAGGAGCCAGGCTTGCCGGCGAAAGCGCACTTAAGGACGCCTTCGCCGGCAAGCCTGGCTCCTACGAAGAGCGGTTTGCTCGCTTAACTGACGGGCATTGGCCAACGGGCCCCGATTTCACCGTCGGGGCTTAGCGCCTTCTCAACCAAGGACTTTTATGTCGCGTCGTATCTCCCCCGTCATACCCGGCTTCGGGCTGACGCTGGGCTACACCTTGGTGTACCTCAGCCTGATTGTGCTCATTCCACTGGCGGCGATGTTTGTGCATGCCGCTCAACTGACCTGGGACCAGTTCTGGGCAATCATCTCGGCACCTCGGGTGCTGGCCGCGTTGAAGCTGAGCTTCGGCACCGCGTTGTACGCCGCGATCATCAACGGCGTGATCGGCACGCTGCTGGCCTGGGTGCTGGTGCGCTACACCTTCCCGGGGCGCAAAGTCATCGATGCGATGATCGATCTGCCCTTCGCATTGCCCACTGCCGTGGCCGGTATCGCGTTGACCGCGCTGTACACCCCCACCGGCCTGGTGGGTCAGTTCGCGGCGGACCTGGGTTTCAAGATCGCGTATACCCCCCTCGGCATCACCCTGGCGCTGACTTTTGTAACACTTCCATTCGTAGTACGTACGGTACAGCCTGTACTGGCCGATATCCCCCGTGAAGTGGAGGAGGCGGCGGCGTGCCTGGGGGCAAATCCGTTGCAGGTTTTCCGCCATATTCTGATGCCGGCACTGCTCCCGGCCTGGTTGACCGGTTTCGCCTTGGCCTTTGCCCGTGGGGTCGGCGAGTACGGTTCGGTGATTTTCATCGCCGGCAATATGCCGATGAAAACCGAAATTCTGCCGCTGCTGATCATGGTCAAACTCGACCAGTACGATTACACCGGCGCCACCTCCATTGGTGTACTGATGCTGGTGGTTTCCTTTGTCCTGTTGCTGCTGATCAACTTGTTGCAGCGGCGCATCGAAACCCCATAAGGAGGCGCGAAAAATGTCCCAATCGTCTATTGCAGCGGCCTCCTCGAACGCTGCCCGCCGTGGCAGTGCCGCTTCGCGGCGAATCCTCATCGGTCTCGGCTGGCTGATTTTTGCGCTGTTTCTGTTGTTGCCGCTGTTCATCGTGGTGTCCCAGGGTCTGAAGCTGGGCCTGGGTGCGTTCTTCACCGCGATCTTTGAGCCGGACGCGTTGTCGGCCCTGAAACTCACGGTGATTGCAGTGCTGATTTCGGTGCCGCTGAACCTGGTGTTCGGTGTCAGCGCAGCGTGGTGCGTGAGCAAATACTCGTTCCGTGGCAAGAGCATGCTGGTGACCCTGATCGACCTGCCGTTCTCGGTGTCGCCGGTGATCGCAGGTCTGGTCTATGTGCTGATGTTCGGCGCCCAGGGGCTGTTCGGCCCGTGGTTGCAGGACCACGACATCCAGATCGTCTTCGCGTTGCCGGGCATCGTGTTGGCGACGATTTTCGTCACTGTGCCGTTCGTGGCCCGTGAACTGATCCCGCTGATGCAGGAACAAGGCACCCAGGAAGAGGAGGCCGCGCGCCTGCTCGGCGCCAATGGTTGGCAGATGTTCTGGCACGTCACCGTGCCCAATATCAAATGGGGCCTGATCTACGGCGTGGTGCTGTGTACCGCGCGGGCCATGGGTGAGTTCGGGGCGGTGTCGGTGGTGTCCGGGCACATTCGCGGGGTGACCAACACCTTGCCGCTGCACGTCGAGATTCTCTACAACGAATACAACCACGTGGCCGCGTTCGCCGTGGCGAGCCTGTTGCTGATCCTGGCGCTCTTCATCCTGCTGCTCAAGCAGTGGAGCGAAAACCGTATTAACCGCCTGCGCGCCAGCGCCGCGGAGGAATAAGTCATGTCGATCGAAGTGCGTAACGTCAGCAAGAACTTCCACGCGTTCAAGGCGCTGGACAACATCAGCCTGGACATTCAAAGCGGCGAACTCGTGGCGCTGCTGGGGCCGTCCGGCTGCGGCAAGACCACGTTGCTGCGAATCATCGCCGGCCTGGAAACCCCGGATCAGGGCAACATCGTGTTCCACGGCGAAGACGTTTCCGGCCACGACGTGCGTGATCGCAACGTCGGTTTCGTGTTCCAGCACTACGCCTTGTTCCGCCATATGACGGTGTTCGACAACGTTGCGTTCGGCTTGCGTATGAAGCCGAAAAACCAGCGTCCGAACGAAAGCCAGATCGCGGCGAAAGTCCACGAACTGCTGAACATGGTGCAACTGGACTGGTTGGCCGATCGCTACCCGGAACAACTCTCCGGCGGCCAGCGTCAGCGTATCGCGTTGGCCCGCGCCCTGGCGGTGGAGCCGAAAGTGCTGCTGCTCGACGAGCCTTTTGGCGCGCTCGACGCCAAGGTCCGTAAAGAACTGCGTCGCTGGCTCGCGCGGTTGCACGAGGACATCAACCTGACCTCGGTATTCGTGACCCACGACCAGGAAGAGGCGATGGAAGTTGCCGACCGGATCGTGGTGATGAACAAGGGTGTGATCGAGCAGATCGGTTCACCGGGCGACGTCTACGAAAATCCGGCCAGCGATTTCGTCTATCACTTCCTCGGCGATTCGAACCGTCTGCATTTGGGCGAAGACCGGCACGTACTGTTCCGTCCACACGAAGTGTCGCTGTCGCGGCATGAACTGGAAGACCACCACGCCGCTGAAGTGCGGGATATTCGTCCGTTGGGCGCGACGACTCGGGTGACATTGAAAGTCGAAGGCCAGAGTGAACTGATCGAAGCTGAAGTGGTGAAGGATCACGACAGCCTGGTTGGATTGGCGAAGGGTGAGACGTTGTTCTTCAAACCGAAGGTCTGGCAGAAAGTCGCCAACCTCTAAAGCAAAAGCATCGCGGGCAAGCCCGCTCCCACAGGGGATTTGTGAACGACACAGATCACTGTGGGAGCGGGCTCGCCCGCGATGGCGTCCTACGCTGCTGCGTTTTTCTGACGCAAACGCACACCACCCACCCGCGCCTCGATCTGTTCTTTGAGTTCATGCCGCATCCCGAGCAAAAACGCCAACTCAGCCACCACAAACAATGGCCCGACAATCAACCCCGTCACATCATCGACAAACGCCGGTTTGCGCCCCTCGTAATGATGACCGACAAACTGAATCGCCCAGCCCACCACAAACATCCCGAGGCCGGTGCTAAGCCAGGCGAGGGTGCTCTGCAGTGCAAGCTCATGCCCCAGCCAGACCGACAGGCCCAGCAATACCGTCATCAGCACCCCCAGCCGCAGTTCCAGGCGCAGGTAAAACCAGGCCGACACCAGTGACACCAGAACTGCCGGTGACAGCCAGCCCCCGGCCCATTGCGGACGCGACAGCAGCACGGCCACCGCCACCACGATCAGCGGAATGCCCACGAAGTGGCTGGCGATATTGCGCGGGTCGCGGTGGTAAGCGGCGTATTGACTGAGATGGTCAACGAGGCTTTTCATTGTTATTCCTCCTGTAGGGTGATTGATGATGCCCCGGGTTCATCTCTCGCTCTGTCAGCCAGGCGACAATCTCCAGGAGTTTTCATGGACATGCAGGTTTGGCGTTCGCGCCTGGATACGGGGCAATGGTTCAGTCATGTACCTGTTTCCTTACAGGATAGTCTGCTGGCAATCGCCCGGATTCGGCGCCTATCGCCGGGGCAGCGGCTGTTCAAGCGCGGCGATCCGCCGTGCGGGTTGTATGCGGT
Source organism: Pseudomonas sp. DF5 (assembly GCF_058148225.1). NCBI lineage: Bacteria > Pseudomonadati > Pseudomonadota > Gammaproteobacteria > Pseudomonadales > Pseudomonadaceae > Pseudomonas > Pseudomonas sp. DF5. The sequence continues at coordinate 63,471 of NZ_JBYVYM010000017.1, read as the reverse complement.
GCTTGAAGGTTCGGTGCGCATTGGCGCAGTGAGCGAGCAGGGCAAGGAGGCGCTGCTGAGTCTGGTGGAACCGCCGCACTGGTTCGGCGAAATCTGCCTGTTCGATGGTCAGCCGCGAACCCACGACGCGTTCGGCACAGGTCATTGCATCCTGTTGCACATCCCGCAAACGGCGCTGCTGGCATTGCTCGACGAACACCCGGCGTACTGGCGGCAACTGGCGTTGTTGATGAGCCACAAATTGCGCCTGACCTTTATCAACCTCGAGCAGCTGAGCCTGATGCCGGCCCCGGCGCGCCTGGCCCATCGCTTGCTGATGATTGCCGAGGGCTATGGTGAAATCGACCTGCCGCGCCGTGTTCTGCAACTGCCGCAGGAGCAACTGGCGTCGATGCTGTCGCTGTCGCGCCAGACCACCAACCAGATCCTCAAGGACTTGCAGGGGCAGGGGATTCTGAATCTCAGGTATGGCGAGATCGAGATTCTGGATGCGCAGCGGTTGCGGGCGTTGGCGGTTGTTTGACGTGCACCTGCAGGCGCTGTCGATTTTATTGATGGGCTTTGTCCACGAACGCGCCTAGCCTGTGAAGACGACAATCGAGGTGTGCCATGCGTGTGCTGTTAGTGGAAGACGAGCCCGAGACCGCCAGCCTCCTGGCCAAAGGCCTGAGCGAAGCGAGTTATGCGGTGGATGTAGCGCTCAATGGCATGGACGGCCGGCGCTTTATCGAATCTGGCGAATATGAATTGATCATCCTCGATGTGATGCTGCCGGGGCTCAACGGCTGGCAGTTGCTGCAGCAAATCCGCAAGCTCGGCGATACGCCGGTGCTGTTGCTCACCACCACGGACGGCATCGAGGACCGGCTGCGCGGGTTGGAGCTGCATGAGGATGATTACCTGCTCAAGCCGTTTACCGTCAGCGAGCTGGTGAAGCGGGTGCGCAAGCTGTTGCGGCGAGATCGGGGGCGGTAGCAGTAGCGGTTTCAGTGGTGCTTGAGAAATTGCGATGGGGCCAGAAATCTCAACGCTCCTTGCGGATCTATTACCGCAACCCATCCCGAAACTGCCCCGGCGTCATCCCCGTCCAGCGCTTGAACGCGCGGCTGAAGCTGCTGGTGTCGGCGAATCCCAATAGATAACTGACCTCGCTCAACGAGCATTGCGGGTCGCGCAGGTGCAGCAGCGCCAGGTTTTCCCGACTTTCGTTGAGCAGCGTATCGAACCGACAACCTTCGTCCGCCAGGTGCCGTTGCAGGCTGCGCAAGCTCAAGTGCAGGGCTTCGGCGATGCGATCGGCCGACGGTTCGCCCTCAGGCAGTTGCTCTTCAATGGCGTCGCGAACCTTGCGCTCCCAGGTCAGGGGCTTGAGTTGCGCCAGGGTGCGTTTGAGCACGGTTTCGTTGTGTTCGGCCAGTTCCGGATTGGCGTCGTCCAGGTGACTGTCGAAGTCCGACAGGGCGAATTCCAGTCGATCTTCCTCGGCGGCGAAATACACCGGCGAACGGAACACTTTGTGCCATTGATGCGGGTCGGCAGGTTCCGGACGGCGCAGATAAACCGCCAGCGGCGCGTAGTCACGGCCCAGCCGGTTCCGGCAGGTGCGCACGTAAATTGCCGCGAAGGCGTCGATGGCTTCGAAGGCTGGCGCGGGGTTGCCCTGGGGGATTTTCAGGCGGAAGCGGTAGCGATCCTCGGCGCGGGTCAACTCCAGGTCCAGCGCATCGCTGACCACCTGGTGATAACGCACGATGCGCTCGAACACTTCCCGCAAGCTGCCGCTGGCCACCAACGCATAACCGAGCGCATGAAACGTGGTCGGGCTGACAAACCGCGACACCCGCAAGCCAATCGCCGGGTCGCCGCTGACCTGCACCGCGATTTCCCACAGGCGCGTGGTGGCGGACAACGGGTAACGGGCGTTCGGGTCGTCCATCAACCGTGGGTCGAGCCCCGCCTGTTGGCACAGGGCGGTGCTGTCGAGGCCCAGCGCATCGAGCTGCTTGCGCAGGGCGCGGGTCCAGCTGGCGAGGGAGGTCGGTTCAGTCATGTCGATTGGCGCGTCCGGTCAACAGGTTGGCGTTCACGGCTACCGCTGTGTGCAGCATCACAGGGCAGGATGCGAACATCAATAACCAGAGGATGGAAGCATGGACGGTACTTCTGCAAGTCCCCAGCGACTGAATGCAGCACAGCGATCAGCGCATATTCGCCAAGTGGTATTGGCCAAGGGCGCTGAATTGCGTCGGCGCTACCCGATTCTCAACCATCAGGACGCCTTGGGCGCCGGCATTCTGGCCTTCGCCCTGGCCGGGATGATCGGTTCGGCGGCGCTGTACATCACCGGCTATATGGCTTGGTGGGTATGCCTGTTGCTCAACGCATTTTTCGCCTCGCTGACCCATGAACTCGAACACGACCTGATCCACAGCATGTACTTTCGTAAACAACGAGTGCCGCACAACCTGATGATGGGCCTGGTGTGGCTGGCGCGACCGAGCACGATCAACCCGTGGATCCGCCGTCATTTGCACCTCAACCACCATAAGGTGTCCGGCACCGAAGCCGACATGGAAGAACGGGCGATCACCAACGGTGAGCGCTGGGGTTTTGCGCGGCTGTTGATGGTTGGCGACAACGTGATGTCGGCGCTTATCCGCATGCTGCGTGCCAAGACCTGGGCGCACAAGTTCAGCATCCTCAAGCGCTCCCTGAAAGTTTACGCACCGCTGGCGCTGATGCATTGGGGGGCGTGGTATGTGTTCCTCGGTTTTCACGCCGCCAACGGCATCGCGCATCTATCGGGGGTGCCCATCGAATGGTCGGCGACGACATTGGCGATGATGCAAGTGATCGACATCGCCGCCGTGGTGATCATCGGCCCGAACGTGTTGCGCACGTTCTGCCTGCACTTTGTCAGCTCGAACATGCACTACTACGGTGACGTCGAGCCGGGGAATGTGATTCAGCAGACCCAAGTGTTGAACCCGTGGTGGATGTGGCCGTTGCAGGCGTTCTGCTTCAACTTCGGCAGCAGCCACGGGATCCATCATTTTGTGGTGAAGGAACCGTTTTACATCCGCCAGATGACCGTGCCGGTGGCGCATGAGGTGATGCGTGAGATGGGGGTTCGGTTCAATGATTTCGGGACGTTTGCACGGGCGAACCGATTTGCGCACAAGGCGACCACAGAACCCCGACAGGTACATGCCGCTCAGGTTTGAGCAATGCACCCGGAAACTCAAAGGTGAAAAACGCTCGTCATCAATTTGACCCAAAGGGACGCTACGTTGTGACGCAAGCAGCGAGGGTTCGGCGATTGTCGAAGATGATTCGTATATGCGATTTAGGCCTAATAAAGTAATTAAATATTCCTTTATTGGATAACCGATTTCGCCAATCATCGGCTTCAGGATTGTTGATCAGCGCAAACAGATTTTGAGTTTCCGGGGCCGTCTCCTTGGCAGGGTGCGGCTCCTTTTTTATTTCGGGTGTCAAACACCAATCCCCTGTGGGAGCGGGCTTGCTCGCGAAGGCGGCGTGGCAGTCGACATAGATGTTGGATGTGCGGCCCTCTTCGTGAGCAAGCCCGCGCCCACAGGGGATCTGTTTTATATTCGATATAGATCTTAATAAATAGCTTCTTATTCCTTAACGTGCATAGCTCTCCTCCCTATACTCGATCACGAACAGACACGCAGCAGGAGAGCTCCCCATGCGCAACGAATCAATTCGCTATCTGATTGTGCCGGGCTGGCAAGGATCGCCAGAAGATCATTGGCAAACCCACTGGCAGAACAGCCTGCCAAACAGCGCGCGGGTGGAGCAGGCCGACTGGCTGACACCCCGTCGTGAAGATTGGGTCGCGGCGTTGGCCGAGGCAATTGCCGCCGACAGCACGCCTGTAATCCTGATCGCCCATAGCCTGGGTTGCATCACCGTCGCGCATTGGGCAGCTACTGCGCCGCTGCAATTCTTGCGTCAAGTGCGCGGCGCCTTGCTGGTCGCGCCGGCGGACGTCGAGCGCCCGGCCTGTGCGCCGGCCCTGCGCAACTTTGCGCCGATCCCGAGCCATTTGCTGCCGTTCCCGAGCCAGGTCGTCAGCTCCGACAATGACGCCGCCGTCAGCGCGCCACGTGCGCTTGAACTGGCGCGTCAGTGGGGCGCCGAGGCGGGGATTTTATCGGGGGCCGGGCACATCAATGTGAAGTCCGGTCACCGGCGCTGGGAGCAGGGTTTTGCCTACCTTTATCGGTTGCAGAATCGCATGGAACAACACGCCCTGCGTCGCGCTTGAACCCTTTCCTTTCATAGAGTCGCCCCCCGTCTCCCGGCGGTTTTGGGCGGGAGTCTGCCATGAGTTTGCATGAAACTTTCGGTCAGCCATTGCTGACCTTTCCCGACGCGGAAAAAAGCCCGCTGAGCATCCGTGCCAAGGCGCTGGTGTTTGTCGATCCACGTTCCCGGCAGTTGCGTCAGGAGCTGGAACAACTGGCGCCACGGTCGATCTCGGTGTTGATTCGCGGTGAAACCGGCAGCGGCAAGGAACTGCTGGCACGGCACATCCATCGCGCCAGTGATCGTGGCGGGTTGTTCGTGTCTGTCAATTGCGGGGCGATCAGCCCGACTTACGCCGATGCTGAATTGTTCGGCTATGCCGCCGGCAGTTACAGCGGTTCGGCCAGCAGTCGTGCCGGCTGGTTCGGCTCGGCCAACGGCGGCACTCTGTACCTGGACGAGATCGGCGACTTGCCGCTGCCGATTCAGATCAAATTGCTCGCGGCCCTGGAAAACCACGAAGTCACTCGTGTCGGTGCGCACCAGCCGAGCCCGGTGGACGTGCGTCTGGTGGCGGCCACCAGCATCGATCTGGCCCAGGCGGTGGCGGCCGGAAAATTCCATGAGCGGCTTTATCACTACCTCAGCGAGGGCCAGCTCGAACTGCCGGCATTGCGTGAACGGGTGGGTGATATTTTGTCGCTGGCTGAATATTTTCTTGGCATCTACAGCCAACGCCTCGACCTGCCGGTGCCACTGATCAGCGAAGCCGCGCAGCAGCTGCTGGAACAGCACAGTTGGCCGGGCAACACCCGGGAGCTGGAGAACGTCATTCACTTTGCGCTGTTAGTGAGTACTGGCGATGAGATTTTGCCGGAGCATTTGAATCTGCCCGAGGCGCCGGCATCGTTGCTACAGATCGAGCAGCAACTGAAAAAAATCCTCGGCAGCGGCTCCGCCGCCGAAAAAGAGGCCTTGAAAGACCTGCTCAAAACCACGGGGCTTCTGTAGGAGCGAAGCTTGCTCGCGACAGCGGTGTGCCAGGCAATATTGATGTCGGCTGACACTCCCTCTTCGCGGGCAAGCCTCGCTCCTACAGGGTCGTTCGTGGATTGGACTGTATGAACAAAATGGAATATGAAAGTGAATAAAAGATATTGTTCGGGAATAAAAAATCCCGGTATTGTCCGCGTCACGCCAGCGATAGCACTTCACTGGCACCTAAACATTTAGCCGTCGTCGATGACGACCGTGATTTTCGATAAGGACACTGCATGAAAAAGGTTCTGTTGTTCACCGCATTGGCGGCTGCCCTGACCGCGGGCCTGGCCCAGGCCGGCGAGAAACTGGTGGTTGCGGCGACGCCGATTCCACATGCCGAGATTCTTGAACTGATCAAGCCAACCCTCGCCAAAGAAGGCGTGGACCTGGAGATCAAAGTCTTCACCGACTACGTTCAGCCGAACGTGCAGGTCGACCAGAAGCGTCTGGACGCCAACTATTTCCAGACCCTGCCGTACCTGAAAAGCTTCAACGAAGGCAAAGGCACGAACCTGGTGACTGTGATCGGCGTGCACGTCGAACCGTTCGGCGGCTACTCGAAGAAAGTCAAATCCCTGGCTGAGCTGAAGGACGGCGCAACCATCGCCATCCCGAACGAAGGCAGCAACAGCGGCCGTGCCCTGATCCTGCTGCAGAAGGCTGGCCTGATCGAGTTGAAAGACCCGAAAAACGCTTTGGCCACCCCGAAAGACATCGCCAAGAACCCGCACAACTTCAAGTTCAAGGAACTGGAATCGGCCATGCTGCCGCGTGTTCTGGATCAGGTCGATCTGGACATGATCAACACCAACTACGCGCTGGACGCGGGCCTGAACCCGGCTAAAGACGCGCTGGTGATCGAAGGTGCCGATTCGCCTTACGTGAACTTCCTGGTGGCACGTCCGGACAACAAGGACAGCGTGGCCATCCAGAAACTGGCCAAGGCCCTGACCAGCCCGGAAGTGAAGGCGTTCATCGACAAGAAATACAGCGGCGCGGTACTGCCGGCGTTCTGATTCACCGCCGTCTCGAACCCCTCAAAGTTTCAAACGCCGACGGCTACTACAGCGTCGGCGTTTTTTATTGGGGTGTGTTTCACCTGTGGCGAGGGGCTTTTGTGGCGAGGGGGCTTGCCCCCTCGTCACCGCAAGTCCCCAGCCACAGGGAACCTGCTCTCGGTCTATGCCTCTCTGGCCTCCAACGCTCTGCGCAACGCCACCAGCCATTTCACGATGTCCTGCGGATCCAGCCGCGGCGACACTTTTACGTCAGCCATGTTCTCTTCCTTGTGATGGTTCGGCCGGGGGAGTCTGGCCAAAAGCTGTACGTCCTTGGAGGGGTATTTCGAAAAAAAGATCCTTCCTACAGCGCAAAGGAAAATAGCTCACGACGTCTCTGGTGTTCTGCATGCTTTACCAGCAGCAGGCTCGCCGCCCACAGGTATCGGATGTTGTGTTCGTCGAAGATCCCCTGTGGGAGTGAGCCAGCTCGCGATTGGATTTATGAGACGCCGGTTAATCCGGCCAATACCACGCCGGTTCATCCAGCATCCGCTGCCCGACCATCCCGGTCTGGCCGAAGTTTTTTTCCAGCACAATGCAATTGCATTCCGGATCCTGCTGCAACGCTGAGATCAAGCGCCGCGCATGGGACACCACCCACACCTGGCACTGTTCGGACGCTCGAATAATCAACCGTGCCAATGCCGGCAACAAGTCCGGGTGCAGGCTGGTTTCCGGCTCGTTCAGCACCATCAGCGTCGGCGGTCGGGGCGTCAGCAATGCCGCGACCAGCAGCAGATAGCGCAACGTCCCGTCCGATAGCTCGGCGGCGGACAATGGGCGCAACAACCCTTCTTGATAAAACTCGATCGCAAACCGTCCCCCCTGCAACGGCTCGATGCTCAGCCGCGCGCTGGGAAAGGCATCGCTGATAGCCGCCTGCAATGCTTCGGGATCGCCGATTTCGATGATGGTCTGCAAGGCTGCCGCCAGGTCGCGACCGTCGTGGTGCAGCACTGGCGTGCGGGTGCCGAGTTGCGGTTGGCGAACCGGTGCGTCGGCGTCACTGCGAAAGTGATCGTAGAAGCGCCAGCGACGGATGAACTCGCGCAATTCCAGAACCTCTGGCGAAGAACGCAAGCTGCCGACCTGATCGAACAGGCTGTCGAAATTCGGCGTGTGCTGAGCCAGTACATCCCAGCTGCGATTGGCTCGGGCACGGATCATCGGGCCGTCGCGATCCACCAGCAGGCTGGCCGGACGATAAATCGGCCCGGCCCAGACGCATTCACGCTTGATTTGCGGGTCGAGGTTGAAGCGTGACGGAATAGGTGAGCTGTGTTCAGGCAGCATGAAGTGGCCGTTGGAATCGGGCAGCCCGAGGCTGATCGAATAGCTGAAGTCCTCACCGGCAAACCCCAGCCGCAGTCGTTTGACGCCGTGTCTCACCGTTGCCTCGACTGGGACTTCACCATTGCGCATGCGTCGGGTGATGTTTTCCGGCCCGGCCCAGAACGTCGAATCCAGCCCACCCTCACGGGCCAACGCATTGACGACTCCGCCCTGAGCGGTTTCCGCCAACAGCCGCAAGGCGCGGTAGAGGTTGGATTTGCCACTGCCGTTGGGGCCGGTGATCAGGTTCAACCGGCCAAGCGGAATCACCAATTTATTGATCGAGCGGTAATTGGCCACCGCGAGGGTTTTGAGCATGAGTTCCTCATTGATCGCAGTGAGTCCATGGCGGTGTTCCCATGCAAAGCCATGGGAACGATCGATGGAGTATAAGGATCGCTCGTGCAGACGTGGAACCCTGTTCTAAGCTCACACTCGTATCGTCGCGGGCACGCCCGTACAACGCAAAGGAGTCTGCATGGTAGGTCTCGGATTGAAGTTGATGGTTGGCCTGAGCCTCTTCGCCTTGCTGACTGCCTGTGGCGATAAGAAGCCTGTCGAGAAGGACCGACCGCGAGTCTTCGTGCAAGAGGTCAAGCCTACCGATTACGCGGCGGCGGTGACCCTCACCGGCGATGTCCAGGCGCGAGTCCAGACCGAGTTGTCGTTCCGCGTGGGCGGCAAGATCATCCAGCGTATGGTCGATGTCGGTGACCGGGTTTCGGCCAGACAAGTGCTGGCCAGGCTCGACCCGAAAGACCTGCAAACCACTGTCGACTCGGCCCAGGCCCAGGTCGTTGCCGAACAGGCGCGGGTCAAACAAACCGCCGCAGCCTTCGTTCGCCAGGAAAAACTCCTGCCCAAGGGCTACACCAGCCAGAGCGAATACGACTCCGCACAAGCGGCCTTGCGCAGCAGCCAGAGCGCATTGACTGCTGCTCAAGCGCAATTGGCCAACGCCCGTGATCAACTGAGCTACACGGCGTTGATTGCCGACGCACCCGGCGTGATTACCGCGCGGCAGGCCGAAGTCGGCCAGGTGGTGCAGGCCACGGTGCCGATTTTCAGCCTGGCCCGGGACGGCGAGCGTGACGCGGTGTTCAACGTTTACGAATCGCTGCTGGCGGAGCCTCCGTCGGACAGATCAATTGTGGTCAGCCTGCTCGACAATCCGAAAATCAAGACCACGGGCACCGTTCGCGAAGTCACGCCAGCGGTGTCCGCACAGACGGGAACGGTGCAAGTCAAAGTCAGCCTCGACAGGCTCCCTGAGGGCATGCAACTCGGGTCGGTAGTGAGCGCCACCGCCAAGCCTGTGGGCAAAACCGCGGTGGAGCTGCCCTGGGCGGCCCTGACCAAAAACCTCAGCGACCCGGCCGTGTGGTTGGTGGACGCCGAGGGCAAGGCGCAGTTGCACACCGTCACCGTCGGCCGTTACCTGACCGGCAAAGTCATCGTCAGCGCCGGCCTCACCGGTGGCGAAAAAGTCGTCACCGCGGGCGGCCAGTTGCTGCACCCGGGCGTGCGGGTCGAGATCGTCGAAAACACCTCTCAGACCCCAGCGACGGGAGCCCAACCATGAAGCGCCTGTTGCTGTTGTCCGCCGCCGTGTTGCTGGGTGCCTGTTCCAAGGAAGAAGCTCCGCCAGAACCGGTTCGGCCGGTGTTGTCCATGAAGGTGCAAGCACTCGATCAAGAGAACCTCGGCCGGTTCGCCGGCAGCATTCAGGCCCGCTACGAAAGCAACATCGGGTTCCGGGTGCCGGGGCGTATCGCCAGCCGTAACGTCGATGTCGGCGCCGAAGTGCAGAAGGGCGCCTTGCTCGCTACCCTCGACCCCACCGATCAGCAAAACCAGTTGCGTTCGGCTCAAGGCGATCTGGCCCGTGTCCAGGCGCAACTGATCAACGCCCAGGCCAATGCCCGGCGTCAGCAGGAGTTGTTCAATCGCGGGGTCGGCGCGCAGGCGCAACTGGATATCGCCCAGACCGACCTGAAAACCACCCAGGCGTCCCTCGAACAAGCCAGGGCCGCGGTCAATCAGGCGCAGGACCAACTCAACTACGTCGAACTGCGCACCGACCACAAAGCCATCGTCACTGCGTGGAACGCCGAAGCCGGGCAAGTGGTGACCGCCGGCCAGCAAGTGGTGACTCTGGCGCAGCCGGACATCAAGGAAGCAGTGATCGACCTGCCCGATACTCTGGTCGATCAGTTGCCGGACGACGTGGTGTTCCAGGTCGCCTCACAACTGGACCCGAGCATCAGCAGCACCGCCATCGTGCGCGAAATCGAACCCCAGGCCCAAAGCGCGACCCGTACCCGTCGCACCCGCCTGAGCCTGACCGATACACCACCGGGCTTTCGTCTCGGCACCGCGATCAGCGTGACCCTCAGTTCCGCGATCAAGCCACGCCTCGAACTGCCGGTGAGCGCACTCCAGGAAGTCGACGGCAAACTGCGGATCTGGGTCGTCGATCCACAAACGCAAACCGTGGCGCCACGGGAGGTCAGCCTGATCAGCCGGACCGACGACACGGTCGTCCTGGCCAACGGCGTGAAGTCCGGCGAGCGGGTGGTCAGTGCTGGTGTGAACAGTCTCAAACCGGGGCAGAAAGTGAAAATCGACGAGGACAGCCCGCAATGAAAGGGAGTTTCAACTTATCCGAATGGGCCCTCAAGCATCAGTCGTTTGTCTGGTATTTGATGTTCGTCGCGTTGCTGATGGGCGTGTTCTCGTACCTGAACCTGGGCCGCGAAGAAGACCCGTCGTTCACCATCAAAACCATGGTGATCCAGACCCGCTGGCCCGGCGCGACCCAGGAGGAAACCCTCAAGCAGGTCACTGACCGGATCGAAAAAAAGCTCGAAGAACTCGACTCGCTCGATTACGTGAAAAGCTACACCCGACCCGGTGAATCAACAGTTTTCGTGAACCTGCTCGACACCACCAGCGGCAAGGACATTCCGCAAATCTGGTACCAGGTGCGCAAGAAAATCAACGACATCCGCGGCGACTTCCCGGCGGGCCTGCAAGGGCCGGGCTTCAACGATGAGTTCGGCGACGTGTTCGGTTCGGTGTATGCCTTTACCTCCGACGGCCTGTCGATGCGCCAGTTGCGCGACTACGTGGAACAGGTGCGTGCCGAGATCCGTGAAGTCCCGGGGTTGGGCAAGGTCGAGATGATCGGCGAGCAGGATGAAGTCTTTTACCTGAACTTCTCCCCCCGCAAACTCGCCGCCCTCGGCATCGATAGGCGTCAGGTGGTGCAGAGCCTGCAATCGCAGAACGCCGTGACCCCGGCGGGGGTGATCGAAGCCGGTCCGGAGCGGATTTCGGTGCGCACCTCAGGGCAGTTCGTCTCTGAGAAAGATTTGGCCAACGTCAACCTGAAGCTCAACGACCGCTTCTACCGCCTGGCTGATATCGCCGACATCAGCCGTGGTTACGTCGACCCGGCCACCCCGGAGTTTCGCTTCAACGGCCAGCCGGCCATTGGCCTGGCGATCGCCATGAAGAAGGGCGGCAACATTCAGGACTTTGGCAAGGCGCTGCACCTGCGCATGGACGAGCTGACGGCCGACCTGCCGGTGGGTGTTGGCGTGCACAACGTTTCCGACCAGGCCAGCGTGGTGGAAGAAGCCGTCGGCGGCTTCACCAGTGCCTTGTTCGAGGCGGTGGTGATCGTGCTGATCGTCAGCTTCGTCAGTCTCGGCGTGCGCGCTGGGCTGGTGGTAGCGTGTTCGATTCCGTTGGTGCTGGCGATGGTCTTCCTGTTCATGGAATACAGCGGCATCACCATGCAGCGGATTTCCCTCGGTGCATTGATCATCGCCCTCGGCCTGCTGGTGGACGACGCGATGATCACGGTGGAGATGATGGTCACGCGCCTGGAAATGGGCGAAACCAAAGAGCAAGCGGCCACCTTCGCCTACACCTCGACCGCGTTCCCGATGCTCACCGGCACGCTGGTCACTGTCGCCGGTTTCGTGCCGATCGGCTTGAACGCCAGCTCCGCCGGTGAGTACACCTTCACGCTGTTCGCGGTGATCGCGGTGGCCATGTTGGTGTCATGGGTCGTCGCCGTGCTGTTCGCCCCGGTGCTTGGGGTGCATATCCTGAGCGCCAAGGTGAAACCCCACGATACGGAGCCTGGGCGCATCGGCCGGGCGTTCAATGGCGGCCTGCTCTGGGCCATGCGCAATCGCTGGTGGGCCATCGGTATCACCGTGGCGCTGTTCGTGCTCTCGGTGTTTTCCATGCAGTTCGTGCAGAACCAGTTCTTCCCGTCCTCGGACCGCCCGGAAATCCTGGTCGACCTGAACCTGCCGCAAAACGCCTCAATTGCCGAAACCCGCGAAGCCGTGGACAGGCTCGAGGCGACGCTCAAGGGCGACCCGGACATCGTGCGCTGGAGCACCTACATCGGCGAGGGCGCGATCCGTTTCTACCTGCCGCTCGACCAGCAATTGCAGAACCCGTACTACGCACAACTGGTGATCGTCAGCAAAGGCCTGGAATCGCGCACGGCGCTGACTGCGCGTTTGCAAAAGCGCCTGCGCGAGGAGTTCGTCGGTATCGGCAGTTACGTCCAGGCTCTGGAAATGGGCCCGCCGGTGGGGCGGCCGATTCAGTACCGGGTCAGCGGCAAGGACATCGATCAGGTGCGCAAACACGCGATTGCCCTGGCCACCGAACTGGATAAAAACTCGCACATCGGCGAGATCATTTACGACTGGAACGAGCCGGGCAAAGTCCTGCGCATCGACATCGCGCAAGACAAGGTGCGGCAACTGGGGCTGTCGTCGGAAGACGTGGCGAACCTGATGAACGGCATCGTCGTCGGCACGCCGGTGACGCAGGTCGATGACGATATCTACCTGATCAACGTGGTCGGTCGCGCTGAAGATGCCGAGCGCGGCAGCCCGGAAACTTTGCAGAACTTGCAGATCGTCACCCCCGGCGGCACTTCGATACCGCTGCTGGCGTTTGCCACGGTGCGCTACGAACTGGAGCAACCGCTGGTGTGGCGTCGTGACCGCAAACCGACCATCACCATCAAGGCTGCGGTGCGCGACGAGATTCAACCGACCGACCTGGTGAAGCAGCTGCAACCGGACATCGACAAATTCGCCGCCGGTTTACCGGTGGGCTACAAAGTCGCCACTGGCGGCACGGTGGAGGAGAGCGGCAAGGCCCAGGGGCCGATTGCCAAGGTGGTGCCGTTGATGCTGTTTTTGATGGCGACCTTCCTGATGATCCAGTTGCACAGCGTGCAGAAGCTGTTCCTGGTGGCCAGCGTCGCACCGCTCGGCTTGATCGGCGTGGTGCTGGCGCTGATCCCGACCGGCACGCCGATGGGCTTCGTGGCGATCCTCGGGATTCTGGCGCTGATCGGCATCATCATCCGCAACTCGGTGATCCTTGTGACCCAGATCGACGCCCTCGAGAAGGACGGCTATACGCCGTGGGACGCGGTGCTGCACGCCACGGAACACCGTCGCCGACCGATCCTGTTGACGGCTGCGGCGGCGAGCATGGGGATGATCCCGATTGCCCGGGAAGTGTTCTGGGGGCCAATGGCCTACGCAATGATTGGCGGGATCATCATCGCCACCTTGCTGACGCTGCTGTTTTTGCCGGCGCTGTACGTGGCCTGGTACAAGGTACGCGAGCCGAAGAAACAAGCGCCGTAACGATCAGTCGGCTCGACGCCAAACGCTGGCCAACCAAGGCTGCTGCTCCCGCGGCAGCCCCGCCGGCCGGTAGTAATGCTCAAGCTCCACAAACCCCGCCTCGGTCAGCATTTGTTGCCACGCCGCCAGGTCGTAATACGCCCCATACCGTGATCCGTTCCAGCCTTCCTGATTCTCGCCACGGGGATTGGAACTGAACAACACACCGCCCGGCTTCAACGCCGCGCGCAGTTGCTTCAACACCCTGGGCAACTCCTGACTCGGGACATGAAACAGCACCGCATTGGCAAAAATCCCGTCGAAGCGCTCGGCCGGCAGATCGAGTTTCAGGAAGTCCTGCTGCCAGACCTCACACCCGCTGTCGTCCCGGGCCATCTGCGCAAGCTTTTCCGAACCGTCGAGCCCGATGGCGATGTGGCCCAGGCGGGTGAAGGTTTTCAGGTCGCGGCCAGGACCGCAGCCAAAGTCGAGAATGCTGAAGGGCGCCTCACCCTGAATATGCCGCAGCAGGGCATCGATGTTCTGGCTGACATCGTGATCGCGAGTACCTTCACGGAAGTCTTCAGCCACCGCGTTGTAATGGCCCAGGGTGGTGGAGGTGATCTGCTCCAGGTCGGCGGGAGTCTGTTTCATGGTTGGCTACGTAGGCAATGGGGATGTGTCGAATATACGCCATGAAGCCGGGGGCTGCTGCGCAGCCATTCGCGAGCAAGCCCGCTCCCACACTGGATCGCGTCGAACACAAATTCTATGTTCACCGAAGATCAACTGTGGGAGCGGGCTTGCTCGCGAAAGCGGTATCACTGGCAACCGATGACTTCAGCCAGACTCAACTCTGTTTCATCCCCAGACATTCAATGGACCGATCAACCATCGCCTTGGCAATCTCCAGCAAATGCCAAATGGAAAATACCAATGCCCTGTCGGAGCCTTTGAGGTGGTCACCACACTGATAAGCCGTGGCCGACGCACAGCGCAACAGATCCGCCACATAGAGCTGGGCGTCTTCGAAGCTCACGTCTTTGCTGACGTTGTAGAAGCGCAGTTCATCCGGGGCCGGAAGGTTGCTTGCCGGTGAGGTGGAAATCGATCGCACGGTAAAGCGCGGAACGGTCCTTGAGCAGGTCGTCGGTAAAGGCTTTGTTGGAGGATGTATCGTGAGGTGGATCGGGGATGGATCTTTCCATGAGTGTTGCTCCTATTGCTGCATGGGAGCCGTCACTTTTCGCCTACTAAACGATGGGGTGGCGGCTGTACGCAGGTTAGTAGGCCGGTCAATAGGAAAACCGGTGCGCCCGAAGGTGCCCTACGCACAGCCACCATATTCAGCATCCGACAAAAAGTGCCAGACATGAGCATGAACCGCTATGCGCCTATTGATCCGGGCTACTAAACCCGATCACTGATGAGCAGTGACGAACCGAGACTAGCCACTCGATTTGGAAGGCGCAAGCGAGCGGAATGATCTAGGAAATGTCCTGCAAATGAAAGGGATCGGGCCTGCTGGCACTCTGATTTTCCTGTGCGAAAAATTCCCTTCTGGAGTGGGTCATTAACTGTGGCAGCGGTGCTTTTGTGGCGAGGGAGCTTGCTCCCGCTGGGCTGCGAAGCAGCCCCAAAGCCATTCCATGAGGTGGGTCAGATAAACCGGGGGGGCAGGTTTTGCGATTGCTGCGCAATCGAGCGGGAGCAAGCTCCCTCGCCACAAAAGCCTGCGACCTCCACCATGCTTAGCGCTTGTTGAGACCCCGAGCCAACCGATCCCCACCCAACTGAATTACCGCCACCAACACCACCAGCAACACAATCACCGTCAACATGATCTGGCTGTCAAACCGCTGATACCCATACCGATAAGCAATGTCGCCCAACCCACCAGCGCCAATCGCCCCGGCCATGGCCGAGGAGTTGATCATGGTCACCAAGGTAATGGTGAAGCCACCGACAATCCCCGGCAGCGCTTCGGGCAGCAGCACATGCCAGACGATATGCCAGCGTCGGCAGCCCATCGCCTGCGCCGCTTCGATCAACCCATGGTCGACCTCGCGCAAACTGACCTCGGCAATGCGTGCAAAGAACGGCGTGGCGGCGATGGTCAGCGGCACCACCGCCGCCCAAACGCCATAGGTGGTGCCGACGATCAACCGGGTAAACGGAATCAGCGCCACCATCAAAATCAGAAACGGAATCGAGCGGAACAGGTTCACGAACGCGCCCAGTGCACGGTTCAGCGCCGGTGCTTCGTAGATCCCGCCCTTGGCGCTGGTGATCAGAATCACCGCCAGCGGAATCCCCGCCAGCAGCGCAATCAGCGACGACACGCCGACCATCAGGAAGGTGTCGATGAAACCTTGCAGCAACCGATCAAACCACATAACCCAGCACCTCCACCTGTTGCGCCCAATGACTGGCGCGCTGACGCAATTCCTCGGCGCCGAGGGACGAACCGGTCACCGCCAGCAGCCATTGCCCCAGCGCATGGCCCTGAATCCGTTCCACGCCCCCTTGCAGCAAACGCACGCGGCCACCGAGGGCGCTGAACAGCGCCGCCAGGTCTGGCTCGTCGCGGGTATTGCCGGTGAATTGCAAGCGCAGCACCACGGCGGCGTCCGAAGACTGCGGCTGTGCCCGCAAGCGGCTTTGCAGTTCTTCCGGCAGGCCGTGCTGCAGCGGCGCGAGCAAGGCCTTGCTGACCTCGTGCTGTGGATTGCCGAACACTTCCCAGACCGGCCCTTGCTCGACGATTCGCCCGTGTTCCAGCACCACGACCCGATCACAGATATCGCGGATCACCGCCATCTCATGGGTGATCAGCACGATGGTCAGGCCCAGACGCTGATTGATCTCGCGCAGCAGGCCGAGGATCGATTGGGTGGTCTCTGGGTCGAGGGCCGAAGTGGCCTCGTCGCACAGCAGAATTTCCGGGTCATGCACCAACGCACGGGCGATGCCGACACGTTGTTTCTGCCCGCCGGAAAGCTGCGCCGGATAAGCCTTGTGCTTGCCTTGCAGGCCCACCAGTTCCAGCAATTCACGGACCTTCTGCTCGCGTTTTTCCTTGGGTACACCCGCGACTTTCAGCGGCAACTCGACGTTCTGCCAAACCGTCTTGGCCGACATCAGATTGAAGTGCTGGAAGATCATGCCGATGCGCCGACGCAGCGCCACCAGGCGGTCTTCATCGAACTCGCCGATGTCCACCTGATCGATTAGCACTCGCCCGCTACTCGGTTGTTCGAGGCGGTTGATGGTGCGGATCAGCGACGACTTGCCGGCGCCGCTACGCCCGATGATGCCGAACACTTCGCCGCGTTGGATTGCCAGGTCGATACCGTGCAGGGCCGCCACCGGACCTTGCTGGCCATTGTAGGTTTTGCCCAAGCTGACGAAGCGCACGTGGGCGCGGTTCAGCTCGGGGTGCAGCTCGGTGCGTTCAGCACTGTGTGGCTCTGGAGTCTCCAGTCGCCGTTGGATGGCAGCCGTCATGCTCAGCTTTCCCAGCCGGCTTGATAGAGCTTGCCGTGGGCCTTATCCAGCGCTGCGCGAACCGCTGGCGAGTGCTGATAGATGTCGACGAATTTGATCAGCCGTGGGTCGGTTTTGCTTTTCGGCTGGATCACGAACTGGATCACGTATTCCTTGTGATCGAGACCGTCGAACAGCAGCGCGGAGCTGGCATCGAAGGTCTTCGACAGGCGGATGTAGGCCGGATAACCCTGGACCAGATCGGCGTCGTCATAAGCGCGCACCAGTTGCACGGCTTCGACCTGGAGGATTTTGATTTTCTTCGGGTTGGCGATGATGTCTTCTTCGGTGGCCTTGTAGCCGACGCCCGGTTTGAGGGTGATCAACCCGGCCTTGGCCAACAGTTGCAGACCGCGACCGCTGTTTATCGGGTCGTTGGCGATGGCCACGCTGGCGCCTTCGGGCAACTCGTCGAAGCTTTTGTATTTTTTCGAATAGAGGCCGACGTTGTTGATGATGCCCGGGGCGAACGGCACCAGGTCAAAACCGGCAGCGGCCTTGGCGTTTTCCAGGAACGGGATGTGCTGGAAATAGTTCACGTCGATATCACCCGAGGCGAGGCTGACGTTGGGAGCGATCCAGTCGCTGAACTCCACGAGTTCGACTTTCAGGCCTTGTTTGCTGGCCTCTTCTACGGCGGCTTCCAGCGGAATGGCGAAGGCGGCGGTGGTGCCGATCTTCAACGGCGCGTCGGCGGCGAAGGTGACGGAACTGAAGAGGCCGAGGGCCAGGGCCAGTGCTTTGACTGGGTGGGATAAGAGTTTTTTGGTCATGATGATTTTCCAGTCAATTGTTTAATGTGCATGCTTTTGTGGCGAGGGAGCTTGCTCCCGCTGGGCTGCGAAGCGGCCCCAAAGCCATTCAATGAGTTCAGTCAGTTGAAACTCGCCAGCAGGTTTTGCGACTGCTGCGCAGTCGAGCGGGGCGATGCGGCGTTCCGACAAGCTCCCTCGCCACAGGATTAGCGGCGGAACGCAGAGCCTGTGTGTTGCTCAGGTAAATGCGCGTCACGCTGAAACAGCTTTTCCCGCAGACTGCCGTCGTCGTAAGCGGTCTTGTACGAGCCCCTGCGTTGCAACTCGGGAATCACCAGCTCAATGAAATCCACATAGCTTTCCGGGGTGACGATCCGTGTCAGGTTGAAGCCGTCTAGGCCGGTTTCGGCAATCCATGATTCCAGCTCATCGGCCACTTGCTCAGGCGAGCCGACCACGGTGATGTAGCGGCCACCGAGGGCGTGTTGTTCCAGCAGTTTGCGGCGGGTCCAGTCGTTGTTTTGCAGGTTCTTGGTGGCGGACTGGATGGCGTTGCTCTTCACGTACTGAATCGGTTCGTCGAGTTCGTACTCGGAAAAATCGATCCCGGTGGACGCCGAAAAGTGCGCCACGCCGGCCTCGGCGCTGGCGTAGCTCAGGTACTCGGCATGCTTGGCCCAGGCCAGCGCTTCGGTGGCGCCGACGATCACGTTTAAACCCATGAACACCTTGATGTCCCAAGGATTGCGCCCGGCCTCGACGGCGCTGGCGCGAACCTTGTCCACTTGAGCCCGGGTCGCCGGTTTGTTCTGGCCGCTGATGAACACGCACTCGGCATGCTGACCGGCGAACAGCAGGCCTCTATCGGAACTGCCGGCCTGGAACAGCACCGGCGTGCGTTGTGGTGACGGCTCGCAGAGGTGATATCCCTCGACCTGATAGAACTCGCCCTTGTGCTCGACCTTGTGCACTTTGTCTGGCTGGGCGTAGATCCGTTGCTCGCGGTCGTTGAGCACCGCGCCGTTTTCCCAGCTGCCTTCCCAGAGCTTGTAGAGCACTTGCAGGTATTCGTCGGCCTGGTCGTAGCGTCGGTCGTGTTCCACCTGCTCGCTGAGGCCCATGGCCTTGGCGGCACTGTCCAAATAGCCGGTGACGATGTTCCAGCCGACCCGGCCGCGACTCAGATGATCAAGCGTCGACAGGCGTCGGGCGAACAGATACGGCGGCTCGTAGGTCAGGTTGGCGGTCAGGCCGAAGCCGAGGTTCTTGGTGACTGCGGCCATGGCCGAGACCAGGAGCAGCGGATCGTTGACCGGCAACTGGATCGACTCTTTGAGCGGCACGTCGACCGAGTTCTGGTAGACGTCGTACACGCCGACGATGTCGGCGATGAACAAACCGTCGAACAGTCCGCGCTCGAGCAGTTGCGCCAGTTCGGTCCAGTATTCGATCGTCTTGTACTGGGTGGACGTGTCCCGTGGGTGGGTCCACAGACCATGGTTGATGTGCCCGATGCAGTTCATGTTGAACGCGTTGAGCAGGATCTTCTTTTTGCTCATCAAATGGTCCCCCGCAACGGCGGGTTTTCATCGTTGAGGTAGTAATTGCCCACCGCGTGATACTTCCAGCGCACCGGGTCGTGCAGGGTGTGCACCCGGGCGTTGCGCCAGTGGCGATCCAGGCCGTGCTCAATCAGAGTTGCTTGGCTACCGGCTAATTCGAACAGCGTGCTGCCGGCGGCGAGCGAGATTTCTGTGCTGATGGCCCGGGCTTCGGCAACCGCAATCGACGCGGCGGCGACGGTCTCGGCATTGGTGTCGGCCTGGGCCTGGTCAAGGAATTCGCCGGAGCGCTCCAGCAAGGCTTCGGTGGCGTGCAGGCGAATGCTCAAGTGGCCGAAGCTCTTGAGGGTCAGTGGGTCTTCGGTGGCTGTTTCATGCGTGGCGTCGATCCACGGCCGGGTTTTGGTCCGCACGAAATGCAATGCATCTTCATAGGCTGCGCGGGCAATGCCGGTGTCGATCGCGGCGTGGAGAATCTGCGCCAATGGGCCGACAGTGGTCGGGCGCTCGAATGCGCTTTGAAACGCGATCACGTCTTCGGCGGCAACGTAGACATCCTCGAACACCACCGAACCGCTGCCGGTGGTGCGCTGGCCGAAGCCGCTCCAGTCATCGATGACCGTCAGGCCTTTGCTGTTGTGCGGGACGAAGGCCAGCTGCTGCACGCCGTTTTCATCCACTACTGAGGTGGGGATGCGCTGGGCGTAAATGGCGCCGGTGGCGTAGAACTTGCGGCCGTTGATGCGATAGCCGTCACCGTCGCGGGTCAAGCGGGTGACGCGGTCATGGGCGGTTTTGGTGCCCAGTTCCGCCAGTGCATTGCCGAAACGCTGGCCGGCCAGCACTTCGGCGTACAGGCGCTTTTTCTGCTCATGGCTGCCGTTCACACGGAGCACTTCGAGGGCGTAGAAATGGTTTTGCGGGATCTGCCCGAGGGAGCCGTCGGCCTGGGCGATCAACGCGATCACTTTGGCCAGGGTGACGTTGGAAGCCCCGGCGCCGCCGTATTCCTTTGGCACGCTGATGCCCCAAAGACCCGAACGGGAAAACACTTCCAGTTCTGGGTGCGGCAATCGACGTTCGCGGTCGCGCAGGGCGCTGTCGCGTTTGAAGTCGTCGGCCAGGTCACCGGCGACGATCAGGGCTTGCTCATCGCTGGTAATGACCGCGACGTTTCGAGAAAGAGACATGTGTTTCTCCAGCGATCTGGTCGTTAAATCCAGGAGTGGCGAGCCGGCAACGTGCCGTTCAAGTGATAAGCGCCAACCGCGTGATACTTCCAGCGCACCGGGTCGTGCAGCGTGTGCACCCGGGCATTGCGCCAGTGGCGGTCGAGGTTGAACTCGGCGAGGGTGGCGCGGCTGCCGGCCAGCTCGAAGAGTTTTTCGCTGGCCAGCAGCGAGATCTCGGTGGTCAGCACTTTGGCCTCGGCAACGGCAATCGAGGCGCGTGCCGCAGACTCGGCGGTGAGCGGCGCGGCGTTGACCTGATCGAGCACTTGCCCGGCCTTGCGCAGCAGCGCTTCGGCGGCGTGCAGTTCGATTTTCAGCTTGCCGATATCGGCGATCACGTAGAGGTCGTCGCTGGCCCGTTCGACCTTGGCGTCGATCCAGGGCCGGGCACGGGTTTTCACGAATTCGATGGCGTCATCGATAGCGCCCCGGGCGATGCCGGCGTCGATGGCCGCTTGAATCAGTTGCGACACGGCGCCCTGAGTGTTCGGGCTGTCGTTGATCCTCCAGTTATCCACCACCAGCTCGGCGTCGACCCGCACGTTGTTGAGCAAAATGGTGCCGCTGGCGGTGGTGCGCTGGCCGAAACCCGACCAGTCATCGACGATGCGCAGGCCCGGGGTGCCACGACGAACGAAGGCCAGCACTTGCTTGCCGTCGTCGTTCAGCACTTTGACGGCCACCCAGTGGGCGAACAATGCGCCGGTGGAGTAGAACTTCTGCCCGTTGATGACGAAGCCATCGCCGTCGGCGGTGATTCGCGCCTTGAGCTCCAGGGTATTTTTGGTACCGCGCTCAGGGCCTGCGTTACCGATCCGCCAGCCTTCGAGCACGCTTTTGAACAGCTGTTTTTTCTGCGACTCGGTGGCACTACCCAGTATCAGGTTGAGAATCCCGAACTGGTTCTGCGGGATCTGCCCCAAGGCCGGGTCGGCTGCGGAAATGATCGCGAAGACTTCGGCAACGGTGACGAATGAAACCTGTGGGCCGCCGTATTCACGCGGGATGGCAATGCTGCCCAAGCCGCTGCGGGTGAACTGTTCGATTTCCGACCAGGGCAACTTGCGCTGCTGGTCACGTTTAGCGGCTTGCAGGCGCGCGACTTGCGCCAGCTCTTGGGCAGCCTTGATGGCTTGTGCGTCGTTGCGCAAGACCTGCGCGGGCAACAACAATGGGGCTATGTCCAGATCACTCTGAACGATTGCATCTGCCAGACTGGACATCAGTGCCGCTCCTTGGCTGCACGCAATGCCCTGGCGATTTGCACTGGGGTGATTGTGTTCCGGACCATACCTACCTCACATCTCATGAAAGCGCCGCAGGTGTTGCGGCGAACGAAAAACACGAATGTCCGGTGGTCCGGTTTATATACCCTAAACGTGTATAAATAATTAATGAACTAACTTTTAGGAATATGCATAGAAGGGTGGCATCGCCAGGACGGTCGAGCCCTGTGGCGAGGGAGCTTGCTCCCGTTCGGCTGCGAAGCAGTCGCAAAATCGGCCGTCACGATTCAATTACACAAACACGTGAGCCAGTTTTGGGGGCGCTTCGCACCCCAGCGGGAGCAAGCTCCCTCGCCACAAAAAGCCCTCATATCGTGCACTACAGGTGCTTCACTTCTTTCGAGGCTCAGCAGCTTTGAGCACTTCTTTGGGCGGAACTTTCAGGTAAGGATTGGCACAGCCGATTTTCAATGTGCGTGCCGGTGCCCAGCGCGAGTTGTTGCCCACCCGGTCGAGGATGCAGTAGGTCACCTCCAGTCGAAGGTCTTCGCCGGCTTCGAGAATGATTGCCGGTGGCACCCAGATGTGAATCGGCTGGCCCACATCGTCGGCCTTGAGTTTGGGCAGGTCCATGCGCACGTCGCCCCAACGCAGGGTGATTTCATCGTCGGCGGCCATGTTCAGGTACGGTTCGATGGTCAATGGCACGCCGCGTTTGACCTGATTCGGATTGACCCCCTGACGGCGAATGGTCTCGGGGATGAACACGGGCGCCAGACTCTGGTTTTCTTCGCCGCAAAGGGGCAGGCCGCCTGGGCAATCGAGTTTGATCTGGATGCGCGCCGCCGGTGATACAGCCGGCCCTTGCCCGATCTGCATGACCTTGTAATGGACGCGCGCAGAACCATTGGCAATGAAGCTTTCCGGTACCCGCAGGCTCACCGCTTTGCCGCCATGATCAGCTCCCAATACGCTGGAGGCCACATAGCAGTCGTCCCAGAACAGCTCGATCAGATCGCCCTCGTCCATGCCGGAGTAGGGCGGCACGTCGATCATAAGATGAGCGGCTGAGGTGATGTTGATGCCAGTCTTGTGAGTTTGCGCCAGGGTCGGGGCCGCAAGTTCAGGTTTGTTCGAAGTGCTTGTCATGGGGTTCTCTCCTTGAAGCCTTGCCGCGAAGTCCGTTTCTGAAAGATCGAAAGGCGTGAATTACCAGGCAACAAAACGATTCATTTTTTGTGTACTTGAAGAGTGATCGAGTTTGATGAAAGTCGCTTGTTGGAGACTAGATAAGAGTGCGTTTGAATAGGTGTCAATAGAGCTGATTGGTTAAAGGATGGTTGTTGGGTTATTCAGAAATTTCCTACGCCGTATAGTTAATAAACCACATCACGCTGTCGAATTTAATCCAGTATTTGGGTGGATTTAAGCCTCGCAGGCAACAACCAGCTGTCTGTGGGTAGAGAGTGTTTTTATGGATTTTAGGAGAAGTAAATCTGTTGCAGGACATATATATGTACCGCATGGGGTGGCGGTAAGTTGCTTACGGTTCGGATGAGTCGAATAAAACGAGGGGAGAGGGGCGTGAGTTGTTTGGAATGGAAGAATGTCACTTCCATCCATGGAAGTTGACGTTTTTTTAAAATGAGAACAACTAAACGTTATTGAGGAACTTGCTGAGAAACTGCTTCGTCCGCTCTTCTTTCGGATTGGCAAACAACGCCTTGGCCTCGCCCTGTTCGACGATCACACCTTTGTCGAAAAACACCACGCGGTTGGCCACGTCCCGGGCAAAGCCCATTTCGTGGGTGACAATCACCATGGTGCGTTTCTCCTCGGCCAGCCCGCGGATAGTCGCCAACACTTCGCCTACCAACTCCGGGTCCAGTGCCGAGGTGGGTTCATCGAACAGGATCACTTCCGGTTCCATCGCCAGCGCCCGGGCAATCGCCACGCGCTGTTGCTGACCACCGGAAAGGCGACGCGGGTAAGCATCTTCCTTGCCCGCCAGGCCGACCTTGGCCAACAGCTTTTTACCCAGGGCAACGGCGTCGTCCCGTGGGATTTTCTTCACCACGATCGGCCCTTCGATAACGTTTTCCAGGGCCGTGCGATGGGGGAACAGGTTGAAGTTCTGGAACACGAAACCTACGTGCTGGCGCAAGCGCCGTACCAGGCTTTGCTGCTGGCTCAGGGGGCGGCTGCCATCGATCTCGATGTCACCGACCTTGATCCGGCCGCTGCTGGGTTCTTCCAGAAAATTCAGGCAACGCAGAAACGTGGTCTTGCCCGAACCGCTGGGGCCGATGATTGCCACCACCTCGCCTTCCTTCACCTGCAGATCGATGCCGTTGAGCACCACCTGACCCTTGAACTGCTTTGTCAGTTTTTCCACGACAATCATTGGGTCAGGACTCCTGGTCGTGCCGATTGACCCGCACTTCCAACTTGTTCTGCAGGTGCGAAAGCACCGTGGCCAGAACCCAGTAGATCAGCGCGGCGGCAAGATACATGGTGAAAATTTCGAAGGTACGGGCGGTAATCAGCTGCGCCTGGCGGAACAGCTCCGGCACCTGAATGGTGGCCGCCAGGGCGGTGTCCTTGACCAGCGAGATGAAGCTGTTGCCCAGCGGCGGCAGGGCCGTGCGCATCGCTTGCGGCAGAATGGCCCGGCGCAGGGTTTGCGCGCGGGTCATGCCGATACTGGCCGCGGCTTCCCACTGGCCGCGCTCGATGGAGCTGATCGCGGCACGCAGGATTTCACAGGCGTAGGCGGCCATGTTCAGCGAGAAGCCGATCAGGGCTGCCGGCAGCGGATCAAGTTCGATGCCCAATTGCGGCAAGCCGTAATAGATCACGAACAGTTGCACCAGCAACGGCGTGCCGCGAAAGAACGACACGTAGATGCGGGCAATCCAGTTCACCAGTTTGAAGCGCGACAGACGCATCAACGCCAGGCCGAAGCCCATCAGCAGGCCGAAGAACATCCCGCCCAGGCTCAAGATGACCGTGTAGTACGCGCCCTTGAGCAGGAAGGGCGCGGAGTCCAGCGCGAGTTGGAAAGCTTCTCCCATTATTGAGTGACGTCAGCGCTGAAGTATTTTTCCGAAAGCTTTTTCAGCGTACCGTCGGCACGCAGCTTGTCGATGGCTTTGTTTACCGCGGCCAGCAGTTCAGGCTCGCCTTTGCGCAGGGCAATACCGGCTTCCTGGCGGGAGAATGCTTCCCCGGCGGCGGCAGTGTCCTTGGCCTTCCTGGCGTATTCCAGCGCGGCCAGGCGGTCGATCAGAATGGCGTCGATGCGGCCGACGCGCAGATCCTGGAACTTGGTCGGATCATCTTCGTAGGTGCGGATGTCAGCCTTAGGCACATTTTCTTTCACCCACTGCTCGTAGTTGGTGCCCAGGCCTACGCCGACTTTCTTGCCGGCCAGATCGGCGGCGGTCTTGATGGTGTCTTTGTTTTTGGTCAGGGTCAGGGCCTGAATCCCGGAAACGGTGTACGGCTCGGAGAAGTCATACTTCTTCTTGCGCTCTTCGGTGATGGTCACCTGGTTGATCACCGCGTCCAGACGCTTGGATTCCAGGGCTGCGAGGATGCCTTCCCATTTGGTCGGTTGCAGTTTGACCTTCACGCCCAGTTCTTTGGCCAAGGCTTCGGAGAACTCGACTTCGAAACCGCTCAGTTTGCCGGCCTCGTCGACGAAGCTGAACGGTGGATAAGTGCCTTCCAGACCGACGTTGATCACGCCCGCGTCCTTGATTTTTTGCAGTTGCTCTCCGGCAACCGCTTGCCCGAGCAGGCCGGCGCTCAGCGCCAGGCCCAACGAGCCCACCAGCAGATTTCGACGTAGTGCGGAAAAATTCATGACAAGCCCCTGTGTTTTCTTATGGAAGACGCTTAAGGAAAGTTGGCAAATTCGGGATTTGAACGACTGCGATATCCTGCCCTAAAGCAGCTTATGCGTCTTGCAGCAAATTCGCCTGCGGCGCGACTATATGATGTCGTCTTTAGATAGGAAAATAATAAATATTAAGTTTGTTATTCTTTAATTGAATATTTGAGGAATGCATTCCTGTGGCGAGGGGGCTTGCCCCCGTTCGGCTGCGAAGCAGTCGTAATGTCTGCTGACTCGATATGACTGCCGGACACAAGGGGCCGTTGCGCGACCCAACGGGGGCAAGCCCCCTCGCCACAGGACTATCGGCTATAAAAAGTCTTTGTAGGCAAACAACGCCGGCGCCCCGCCGGTGTGCAGGAAGATGATCGGGCCGTCATCGAAGCGCTGGCGCCCGATGCCGTCGAGCAAACCGGCCATGGCCTTGCCGGTATATACCGGGTCCAGCAACAACCCCTCCTGGCTCGCCAACAGCTTCACCGCCGCCAGCGTCCCGGCATTCGGCTCGCCATAACGCGGGCCGAAATATTCGTCCCACAGTTCGACTTTGAAACTCGCCGGCAGGCTCACGCCCAACAGTTCTGCCGTGCGCTCGGCGAGGCCCTGGACTTTCGGTCGTTGAGCTTCATCACTACGGGAAACGGTCACACCGATCACTGGCAAATCCGGCAATACTTCGCTCAACGCCAGCGCCAAGCCGCTATGGGTGCCGGCACTGCCGGAGGCCAGGACCACGGCGGCGAATTGCAGGCCGGTGTCCTTGATCTGCTCGGCCAGTTCCAGGCCCGCACGGACATAACCCAAAGCGCCCACTGCGTTGGAGCCGCCAATCGGCACCAGATAGGGTTTCTTGCCGTTGCTGCGCAGACGTGCGGCCAGCGCTTGCAATTGCTCGTCAGCGTTGTCGAGGTTTTCCACCAGTTCGACCTTGGCATCGAACAGATCCAGCAACAGCCGATTGCCATTGCCGAGGTAGTTGCTATCGTCAGTGCCGAGCGGGTTCTCCAGCAACGCCACACAGCCCAGGCCAAGCTTGGCCGCAATGGCGGCGGTCTGGCGCACGTGGTTGGACTGAATCGCGCCAGCGGTGATCAGCGTATCGGCGCCCTGGGCCAGGGCATCGGCGGCGAGGTATTCGAGTTTGCGCAGCTTGTTGCCGCCCAGTGCCAATGGCGTCAGGTCATCGCGTTTGACGTACACGTCGCGACCCAGCCAGGTCGACAGGCGTTCGAGTTTTTCCAGGGGAGTCGGGCGACCGAGCAGGTCCAGGCGGTTAAAACGGGCAAGCTGTTGTTTGATCATGGGTCCGTACTGGCGGAGGAAGATGTCAGGACTATAGGCACGGGTATTTAGTGGGGCAACTGCCAATCGCTTATAGCCAAAAGTATTGAGCACAGCACTATTGGTTCTTAATTCGGCTGCAAGCCGTTGCCGTAAAGTAATCGCCGTCAACGCGGCCAGACAGTCCGGCCGCCCGTGAGGAGTTTTACCGTGAGCGAGCGTTCCAGCCATTGGCAATTGCAGACCATCGTCAGCCAACTGCGTACGGCGCGCGACCAGTGGCGCGCACAAAACGGCCGCGCCAGCACCGAGCAGGGCGGTCGCGAGTTGCCGTCCCGAGCGGCCATGGCGGACATTCTCGAAGCCTTGTGCGGTGCGCTGTTCCCGATGCGTCTGGGTCCGGTGGATTTGCGCGAGGAGAGTGAGGACTTCTACGTTGGCCACACCCTGGACGTGGCGTTGAATGCATTGCTGGCTCAGGCGCGGCTCGAATTGCGTTACGTCGCTCGCCACAGTGCCGGGGTCGATACTGAAGTCGAAGCCAAGGCCATCCGGATCATTCAGGACTTCGCCCTTGCACTGCCGGGGTTGCGCAGCCTGTTGGACACCGACGTGCTGGCGGCTTATCACGGTGATCCGGCGGCTCGTAGCGTTGATGAAGTGCTGCTGTGCTATCCGGGGATTCTGGCGGTGATTCACCATCGTTTGGCTCACCATTTGTACCGCGCCGGGTTGCCGTTGCTGGCGCGGATCAGCGCGGAAATCGCCCACTCGGCCACCGGTATCGACATCCACCCTGGCGCGCAGATCGGTCGCAGCTTCTTCATCGACCACGGCACGGGTGTGGTGATCGGCGAAACCGCGATCATTGGCGAGCGGGTGCGGATTTATCAGGCCGTGACGTTGGGCGCCAAGCGCTTCCCGGCGGACGAAGACGGCCAGTTGCAGAAGGGCCATCCGCGGCATCCGATCGTCGAGGACGACGTGGTGATCTATGCCGGCGCAACGATTCTGGGGCGGATCACCATCGGCAAGGGCTCGACGATTGGCGGCAACGTCTGGCTGACCCGTAGCGTGCCGGCCGGGTGCAACCTGACCCAGGCGAATCTGCAGCATGATGATGGGACGCAGAAATAGGGTCCAAAATCTCTAGTGGTCTTTCTGACGCCATCGCGGGCAAACCACGCTCCCACAGGGTTTGTGTCGAACGGTAATTCCGTGAACGACACAAACCCTGTGGGAGCGTGGCTCGCCCGCGATGGTTTCAAGCCGGGCGAAATAATGGCCTTTAGCTGATTTTCCGCTGAACGAATCCCGCAAACCCCGCGTCATACCCCTTCCTTGAGCCAGCGCAGGAAAGCTACCGCCAAGCCCTGCGATTAGTCCTTAGCACCCTATTCATGTTTAACTTGAACGCTCATTCAAGTTAAACCGGTGGTTCGCCGCCCGCTCACAACAGGAGGCTTGCCTTTGCTGAGTCCGATTTTTACAGCCACGTTTTCCCCCCTCGAGGTGCACCGTTCATGAGTGCATCGTCCATCCCCGCAAGCGGCCAGGTCCGCATGAATCCGCCGGTGTTTTACTTCGCGGCGACCTTCATTTTGTTGTTCGCCGTCGTGGTCATGGCGATCCCCGAACAGGCCGGTGCCTGGCTGTTGCAAGCGCAAAACTGGGCGGCCAATACGGTCGGCTGGTACTACATGCTCGCGATGACGCTGTATCTGGTCTTCGTGGTGGTCACCGCCTTGTCCGGCTACGGCAAGATCAAGCTCGGTGCCGACCACGACGAGCCCGAATTCAGTTACCTATCGTGGGCCGGCATGCTGTTCGCCGCCGGGATCAGCATCACGCTGTTCTTCTTTTGCGTGTCCGAACCACTTACGCATTTGGTGCAACCACCACAAGGCGAGGCCGGTACGGCGGAGGCGGCGCGTCAGGCGATGCAGATTCTGTTTCTGCACTGGGGCCTGCACGGCTGGGGCGTGTTCGCCTTCGTCGGCATGGCGCTGGCCTATTTCGCCTATCGACATAACCTGCCGCTGGCCCTGCGTTCGGCGCTGTACCCGCTGATCGGCAAGCGTATCAATGGCCCCATCGGTTATGCGGTGGACGGCTTCGGCATCATCGCCACGGTGTTCGGCCTCGGTGCCGACATGGGCTTTGGCGTTTTGCACCTCAACTCGGGCCTGGACTACCTGTTCGGCATCGCCCACACCCAGTGGATTCAGGTGGGCCTGATCACGCTGATGATGGGTGCGGCGATCATCGTCGCGGTGTCTGGCGTCGATAAAGGCGTGCGGGTGATGTCCGACATCAACATGCTGTTGGCCTGTGCGCTGCTGCTGTTCGTGTTGTTCGCCGGCCCCACCCAGCACTTGCTCAATACGCTGATCCAGAACCTCGGCGATTACCTCGGCGCCTTGCCGATGAAGAGTTTCGACCTCTACGCCTATGACAAACCCAGCGACTGGCTGGGCGGCTGGACGGTGTTCTACTGGGCCTGGTGGATTGCATGGTCGCCATTCGTGGGCCTGTTCATTGCGCGGATTTCCCGTGGCCGGACCATCCGCGAATTCGTCTTCGGCGTGCTGCTGATCCCGCTCGGTTTCACCCTGGCGTGGATGTCGATCTTCGGCAACAGCGCCATCGATCAGGTGCTCAACCACGGCATGAGCGCGCTCGGCATGTCGGCCATCGACAACCCGTCGATGACGCTTTACCTGCTGCTGGAGACCTACCCGTGGAGCAAAACCGTGATCGCGGTCACGGTGTTCATCAGCTTCGTGTTCTTCGTCACCTCTGCCGACTCCGGCACCGTGGTGTTGTCGACCTTGTCCGCCAAGGGTGGCAATCCCGATGAGGACGGGCCGAAATGGCTGCGAGTGTTCTGGGGCGCGATGACGGCACTGGTGACCAGCGCACTGCTGTTCTCCGGCAGCATCGACGCCTTGAAGTCGGCGGTGGTGCTGACCTCGTTACCATTCTCGATGATTTTGCTGCTGATGATGTGGGGCCTGCACAAGGCGTTTTACCTGGAGTCGCAGAAGCAGATCGCGCAACTGCATTCCCTGGCACCGGCGTCTGGATCACGGCGCGGCGGTTGGCGTCAGCGCTTGAGTCAGGCAGTGCATTTCCCGTCTCGGGATGAGGTTTATCGCTTCCTTGATACCACGGTGCGCCCGGCGATTGAGGAAGTGACCGCAGTGTTTGTCGAGAAGGGGTTGCACGTGGTCACTCAGCCCGACCCGGCCAACGACAACGTCAGCCTGGAAATCGGTCACGGTGAACTGCATCCGTTCATCTATCAGGTGCAAATGCGCGGTTACTTCACGCCGTCTTTCGCCCGGGGTGGCATGGGCTCCAAGCAACTCAACAACCGCCGTTACCACCGTGCCGAAGTGCATTTGCGCGAGGGCAGTCAGGACTACGATCTGGTGGGTTACACCAAGGATCAGGTGATCAACGACATCCTCGACCAGTACGAGCGGCACATGCAGTTTTTGCATTTGGTGCGTTGATCGATCGGTGGTCAGGCTTTTTGAAACGTTTCAGCAATTAGTCGAATCCGGGGTTTTTTGTTGTTTTTCCGGGCGTATGCTGGGCGACTGGCGAAGCAGTCGATACCAGATTCAAGACAGACAAGAGAGGATTCGATGACCTACACCGCTGCCGAAAACCGCTACGACTCCATCCCATACCGCCGCGTAGGCCGCAGCGGGCTGGTGCTGCCGGCACTGTCCCTGGGGCTGTGGCACAACTTCGGCGACAGCACGCCGATCGACATACAGCGCTCGTTGCTGCGCACGGCGTTCGATCTGGGCATCAACCACTTCGATCTGGCCAACAACTATGGCCCGCCGTACGGCAGCGCCGAGATCAACTTCGGTCGGTTGCTGCGTGAAGACTTCAAGCAGTATCGCGACGAGCTGATCATCTCCAGCAAGGCCGGTTGGGACATGTGGCCGGGCCCATACGGGCAGGGCGGCGGTTCGCGCAAATACGTGCTGGCCAGTCTCGACCAGAGCCTGCAACGCCTGGGCCTCGATTACGTCGACATTTTCTATTCCCACCGCTTCGACCCGGACACGCCACTGGAAGAAACCGCCAGTGCACTGGCCACGGCCGTGCAGCAGGGCAAGGCGTTGTACATTGGTATCTCGTCTTACTCCGGGGTGAAAACCCGGGAAATGGCCGCGTTGCTCAAAGAGTGGAAAGTCCCGCTGCTGATCCACCAGCCGGCCTACAACCTGCTCAACCGCTGGGTGGAAAGGGATCTGCTGGATGTCACCGACGAACTCGGTACCGGCGTGATCGCCTTCACGCCGTTGGCGCAGGGCCTGTTGACTGACAAATACCTCAACGGCATTCCGAAGGATGCGCGGGTCAACCGTCCGGGCGGCGACTCATTGCAATCGTCGCACCTGTCCGAAGCCAACATCGCCCAAGTGCGGGCGCTCAATGGAATCGCCAAGCGTCGTGGTCAGAGCCTGGCGCAACTGGCGCTGGCCTGGACCCTGCGCGATCCACGGGTGACCTCGGCGTTGATCGGCGCGAGCCGGCCGGAGCAGATCATCGAGAACGTCGGGGCGCTGAAGAACCTGAGTTTTAGCGTGGAAGAACTGGCGGAGATTGATCGATTTGCCCAGGAGGGCGGGGTCAATTTGTGGGAGAAGCCTTCGATGGCTGAATAAGTGTTCGACGCCAGGTGCTCTGGCGTCTGTTACATCGCTTTCGCGGGCAAGCCCGCTCCCACAGTGGTCGCGGGTGTTCACAAGAATTGTGTTCACTACCGATCCCTGTGGGAGCGGGCTTGCCCGCGAAGGGGACTTCAAAGTTACTACAAAAACTGGCGGATCAGCGGAAGAAAGGCACATCCCCCAACACCGTCGCCCGCTGCATCACCCGCCGCGCCGGGCGGTAATCATCCACCGCGTAATGCTGGGTCACTCGGTTATCCCAAAACGCGATGTCGTCTTTTTGCCAGCGCCAGCGAATGGTGAAGTCCGGCCGTGTGGTGTGGGCGAACAAGAACTTCAGAATCACCTCGCTTTCCGTCTCCGAGAGTTCATTGATCTTCGACGTGAAGCCCTCGTTGACGAACAACGACCGGCGCCCGCTCACCGGATGCGTGCGAATCACCGGGTGTGACAGCGGCGGGTTCTTGCGCCGGGCTTCTTCCCACTGGGTCAATGCCTCCGGCGTGTTGCCATAGCGCTCCAGTGGAAACGAACGGGTGAAGTCATGAGTAGCGGTCAGCCCTTCGAGCAAGGTTTTCATCGGCGCGGACAACGCTTCATACGCCGCAATACCGCTGGCCCACAGGGTGTCGCCACCAAACTCCGGCAGCAACTTGGCGCTGAGCACCGCACCCATCGCCGGAGTCGGCAGGAAGGTCACATCGGTGTGCCAGATTGCGTTATCTCGCACATCGGTGACGGCGGTGTCGAGGATCAGCACTTCGGGTTGCTCCGGCACATTCGGGTAGATCGGATGGATATGCAGGTCGCCGAAATAAGCAGCGAATCGCGCCTGTTGCTGTGGCTCGATCGGCTGGTTACGGAAGAACAGCACCTGATACTTGAGCAGCGCCTGTTCGATGACGTCGCATTGCTCCACGTTCAGCGGCTGGCTGATGTCGACGCCGCTAATTTGCGCGCCGAGGGCGCAGCTGAGGGGGACGATGGTCAAGTTACTCATGGCGGTTCTCTTCAATCCAGGGTGTCGACACATGAATATTCAGTGAGCCTGGCCATGCCACGGCACCAGTTTGCGTTGCAGGGCGCGCAGGCCCATTTCCATGGCGAAGGCGATCAGCGCGATCACCAGAATCCCCAGCACCACCACATCGGTGACCAGGAACTGCGCGGCTGACTGCACCATGAAGCCCAAACCGCTGGTGGCGGCGATCAACTCGGCAGCCACCAGCGTCGACCAACCCACCCCCAAGCCAATGCGCACACCGGTCAAAATGTCCGGCAAGGCACTGGGCAGAATCACATGGCGAATCAACTGCGCCCGAGTCGCACCCAACGACTGTGCAGCGCGCAATTTCGCCGGGTCGACGGTGCGCACGCCGGTGGCGGTGGCGATGGCTATCGGGGCGAAGATCGCCAGGTAGATCAGCAAGACTTTCGACAGCTCACCAATGCCGCACCAGATCACGATCAGCGGCAAGTAGGCCAGAGGCGGAATCGGGCGGTAAAACTCGATCAGCGGATCGAGAATGCCGCGAGCGATGCGGTTGTGGCCGATGGCAATGCCGACCGGCACCGCGGTCAGCACCGCGAAGCCCAGGCCCAAACCGATGCGGCTGAGGCTCGCGCCCAAGTGCTGCCACAAGGTCGAATCCATGTAGCCGCTGGTCACCAACAGCCAGCCTTTTTGCAGCACGGCGGAGGGGGGCGGCAGGAATAATGGTTCGATCAAACCGGTGGCGGTGACGGCCCACCAGATCGCCAACAGCGCGATCAGGGTCAATACGCTGATCCAGCGGGTGCTGATACGGCGGCGCAGCGCAATCACCCTCGAGCCCGGTTTCACCGTCGCGGCGGGAATTCCATAACTGCTCATGCGCGCTCCTGCCGCTGGACGGCACTGCGTTGGGAGAACACTTTGGCGAGCACGTGTTCGCGGGTTTCGATAAAACGCGGGTCGGATTTGATCGAGCGTGCCGACTCCCCTGCGGCGTAACGCTGGCCGAAATCCAGGCTCAGACGCTCGACAACTTGCCCGGGGTTCGGCGCCAGCAGGATCAGATCCGTAGCGAGGAACACCGCTTCTTCAATATCGTGGGTAATCAGGAACACCGGTTTGGCGGTGCGCTGCCAGACCTGCAACAGCAGCTCCTGCATCTGTTCGCGGGTGAAGGCGTCGAGGGCGCCGAAGGGTTCATCCATCAGCAAAACCCGAGGGTCGGCGGCAAGGGCGCGAGCCAGGCCAACCCGTTGCTTCTGCCCGCCCGAGAGTTGCCAGATGCGGCGGTTTTCGAAACCGGAAAGGTCCACCAGGGCGAGCATTTCCCGGGCGCGCTGTTCACGTTTTTCCCGCGCAGCGCCAGCCAGTTCCAGGCCGAAACCGACGTTGGCCAGCACGTCTTGCCAAGGCAGCAGGGCGTCGTCCTGGAACACTACGCCGCGCTCGGCGCTCGGGCCTTTGACCGGCACACCGTCAAGGGTGATGCGCCCGGCACTGGGCTCGACGAACCCGGCAATCAGGTTCAACAGCGAAGTCTTGCCACTGCCGGACGGGCCGAGGGCGACCAGCAACTGCTGGGGTCCAAGGCTCAGGGAAATATCCGCCAGCACAGGTTCCGCTGCACCGGGGTACTGTGCGCTGACGCGCTCCAGCTGTAGCAAAGCCATCGCGGTCAACTCCCGATCAGTTGGTGATGTACTTGGCGCTGACGTACGGCGCGTAGTCCGGCAGCACGGCCTCGACCTTGCCTTGTTCCTTGAGGAATACGGCGGTGTCGGTAATGGCCTTGGTGGTCGGTGCGCCGAGGGTGATCACCTGATCAGCCGCCAGCGGGTACACGTTGCCTTGCAGCAGCAGCGGAATATCGCTGGCCTTGGCGCCGGAAAGTTTCACCAGTTTGTCGACGTTACTTTGGTTGGCCAGCCAGGCTTGCGGATCCTTGCGGTAGTCGGCGTAGGCATCGAGGGTCACTTTGGCGAATGCGGTGACGATCTCCGGATGCTTCTCGGCGAAATCCTTGCGCACGATCCAGGCATCGAAGGTCGGCGCGCCGAACTTGGCCAGCTCGCCGGAAGTGATCAGCACTTTGCCGTTTTCCTTGGCCACACCCAGAGCCGGGTCCCACACGTAGGTGGCGTCGATGTCACCGCGCTTCCATGCCGCGATGATCGCCGGCGGTGCGAGGTTGAGCACGGTGACTTTCGACGGGTCGATGTTCCAGTGCTTCAGCGCGGCCAGCAGGCTGTAGTGGCCGGTGGAGACGAACGGTACGGCGATTTTTTTGCCGATCAGGTCTTGCGGGGTCTTGATCCCGGAACCGTCGCGCGCGACCAAGGCTTCGGCAGCGCCGATCTGGGTGGCGATGAGGAAGGTTTCCACCGGCACTTTACGGGTGATTGCCGCCGTCAGGGGGCTGGAACCGAGGTAACCGATCTGCACATCGCCGGAAGCGATGGCGGCGATGATGTCGGCGCCGCTATCGAATTTACGCCAGTCGATATTGGCTTTGGTGGCTTTTTCGTAGGCGCCGTCGGCTTGGGCGACTTTGGCCGGGTCTACGGTGGTCTGGTAGGCGACGGTCACATCTGCCGCCTGAACCAGGAAACTCGCCGCAGCCAGTGACGCGGCCGCCAGGAGGCGAAGGGGGGAAGTCAGTTTCATGGGGAAGCTCCTTTTCAGACGACCGGGAGTCGGCGTGAAAAAGAGACTAAATGATATAAGAAACTTAAAATAAATAACTTTTTAGAATTAGCATATGAGCGGAAAATTCTAAGGGAGAATAGTCGTGTATTGCTCTTTTGGCGAGGGAGCTTGCTCCCGCTGGACCGGGCTGGCGCTCCAGGCCGAAGGACTCCCAAAAACAGCGAAGGTATTGTGTCAGATTAAACAGCGTCGCAGATTTTACGGCTGCTGCGCAGCCGAGCGGGAGCAAGCTCCCTCGCCACAGAGATTTACGTCTAATTGCTGATCGCCAGAATGCTCGCCTGATACGACCCGACAAACACATCGAAATCGCCGACTTCGTTCTGTTCAAGCTCAGCCTGTTGAGCCAGTGACGAACGCGCCAGCTCTTCAAACCTGGCCTGTTCTTCGCCTGAAAGCGGCTCGCTGCGGAAAAACTCCGCATGCACCTGACTCTGGCGCAAGGAAAACTGGGCGAAGCTTTCCTTGTGTTCGGCCATCGCCGCCAGCACCTGGGCCGATGGCGTCAGGGACGAGTCCTGGACTTTGGCCATTTGGGCGTCCAGCGCCTTGCTGTGGGCATCGCCGCCATGGCTCTGATCCAGCAACGCCGCCAATGGTGCAATCTTCTCCAGCAATTCGCCGGCCCATTCCTTCATGTCCACCGCTTGCCCGTCGCGTTGCAGTTGCAGGCCCGGACGACGACCTTCCTTGACCACGCTGAGGAAGTTCGACGTCGCGTTACCGCAGCTGGTACTGGTCAGCAGTGGGCTGTCGTTCAGCGCGCAGTACAGCAGGAATGCGTCGAGGAACCGTGATTCGGTGAGGTCGATGCCCATCGGCAGGAATGGGTTGATGTCCAGGCAGCGGACTTCGACGTATTGAATGCCACGGGCCACCAGCGCCTGAATCGGCCGTTCGCCGGTGTAGGTCACGCGCTTGGGGCGGATGTTGGAGTAGTACTCGTTTTCGATCTGCAGGATGTTGGTGTTGAGCTGAACCCACTCACCGTCCTTGTGCGTCCCCACCTCGACGTACGCTGGATACGGCGTAGCCACCGCTTTGCGCAGGCTGTCGGTGTAGCTGGTCAGGTCGTTGTAGCACGGCGTCAGACCGGCCTGGGCGTTGCTCTGGTAACCCAGATCGCTCATGCGCAGGCTGGTGGCGTACGGCAGGTACAAAGTGTCCGGATCCAGTTGTTCCAGCTGATGCGAGCGACCGCGCAGGAAGCCGGCGTCCAGCGCTGGCGAGGCGCCGAACAGGTACATCAGCAGCCAGCTGTAGCGACGGAAGTTGCGGATCAGCGCGATGTAGGCCGACGACTGATAGTCGCGGTCGGTGCCGACAAAGCCTTCGGCCTCTTTAAGCAGCGGCCAGAGCTTTTCCGGCAGGGAAAAGTTGTAGTGGATCCCGGCGATGCACTGCATGGTTTTGCCGTAACGCAGGGCCAGGCCTTTGCGATAGACATACTTGAGCTGACCGATGTTGGAGGTGCCGTAATAGGCGATCGGGATGTCTTCCTCGGCCGGCAACGGGCACGGCATCGACGGACTCCACAGGTACTCGTCGCCGAGCTTGCTGTAGGCAAACCGGTGAATCTTGTCCAGGCTCGCCAGCGTATCCGCCGGGTCTGGCAGGGCCGGTGTGATGAACTCCAGCAGCGATTCGGAGTAGTCAGTGGTGATTTGTTCGTTGGTCAGCGCGGAACCCAATGCTTCGGGGTGCGGCGTTTGCGCCAGGCGCCCTTCGCCTGTCACGCGCAGGCATTCACGTTCGATGCCGTGAAGGCACTGTTCGAGCAGAGAGAGGTTAGCGCGCTCGCCGAGCAGAGCCAGGCGGCGGTTGAGAAGTTCGCTCAAGTTGGATTCCTTCACGCGTCAGTCGCCCCAATATGGGGGTGGGCAAGACGGTCTACAAGGGTGAAGTTGAAACTGGCGTTTTCGCCTGGTTCTTGAGCCATACAGGCCCGTATTGAAAGGCCAACTTCAATCCTTGAATCTGGCAGACACGAGCGAAGGAAACTCCGACGCTGTAGTCACAGCGCCGAAATTAACTCAAATTGATGATTGGGGGCTACAGGACAGCGAACGTGCCTTGTGCTTTTGCGACCAGTTTGTCGCCTTGCATCACATCGGCCTCGACGACAAGCGTGCGACGGCCCGGGTGGATCACCCTGGCCGTGCACATCACTTCACCGTCGGCGACGGCGCGGATGTAGTTGATCTTGCACTCGATGGTCGCGCTTTGCTGGTCAAAGCCGTGGGTGCTGGAGCAGGCCAGCCCCATGGCAATGTCCACCAGACTGAACAAAGCCCCGCCGTGCAGCTTGCCGCCGCGATTGCGCAACTGTGGATCCAGCGCCAGGGCGACTTGCGCCACCCCGGTGTCCAGGCTGTGCAAGCGACACCCCAGCAGCTTGAAAAATGCGCTTTCGGTCAAGCCGGCCGGGATCTCCATCAACGTTTCTTCAACTGCTTGGCGTTGGCGAACAGCGACGCCATGGCGTTGTTGGTCGGAGCCGCTGCCGGGGTTTCCTTGCGCGGCGCGGTGTTCTGGGATTGGCGCGGAGCCGACCCCGGACGTGCACCACGGGCACCGTCGATCTTCTCGCCCGGGGTATCGCTCATGCGCATCGACAGGCCGACGCGTTTGCGTGGGATATCGACTTCCATGACCTTCACCTTGACCACATCACCGGCCTTCACCGCTTCGCGTGGATCCTTGATGAACTTCTCCGACAGCGCGGAAATGTGCACCAGACCGTCCTGATGCACGCCGATGTCGACGAAGGCACCGAAGTTGGTCACGTTGGTAACCACGCCTTCGAGGATCATGCCCAGTTGCAGGTCCTTGAGGTCTTCGACGCCGTCCTGGAACTCGGCGGTCTTGAACTCGGGACGCGGGTCGCGGCCAGGTTTTTCCAGCTCTTGCAGAATGTCGGTGACCGTCGGCAGGCCGAACGTTTCGTCGGTGTACTTCTTCGGATCCAGGCGCTTGAGGAACGCGGCGTCGCCGATCAGCGAGCGAATGTCGCGGTCGGTTTCAGCGGCAATGCGCTGCACCAGCGGATAGGCTTCCGGGTGAACCGCCGACGAATCCAGCGGGTTATCGCCATTCATTACGCGCAGGAAGCCGGCGGCCTGTTCGAAGGTTTTTTCACCCAGGCGGGCGACTTTCTTCAATGCCGCACGGGTTTTGAACGCACCGTGCTCGTCGCGGTGGGCAACGATGTTCTGCGCCAGGGTCGCGTTGAGGCCGGAGATGCGCGCCAGCAGCGCCACGGATGCAGTGTTCACGTCCACGCCCACGGCGTTCACGCAGTCTTCGACCACTGCGTCCAGGCCGCGCGCCAGTTTCAGCTGCGACACGTCGTGCTGGTATTGGCCAACGCCGATGGATTTCGGATCGATCTTCACAAGCTCGGCCAGTGGATCCTGCAAGCGACGAGCGATGGACACCGCGCCACGGATCGACACGTCCAGGTCCGGGAATTCCTTGGAAGCCAGTTCCGAGGCCGAGTAAACCGATGCCCCAGCCTCGGAGACCATGACTTTGGTCATCTTCATGGCTGGGTATTTTTTGATCAGCTCAGCGGCCAGTTTGTCGGTTTCGCGGCTGGCGGTGCCGTTGCCGATGGCGATCAGGTCCACCGAATGCTTGGCGCACAGGGCGGCGAGCACGGCGAGGGTCTGGTCCCACTTGTTGTGCGGCACGTGCGGGTAAACCGTGGCGTGGTCCAGCAGCTTGCCGGTGGCGTCGACCACGGCCACCTTGCAGCCGGTGCGCAGGCCCGGGTCGAGGCCCAGGGTGGCACGCGGGCCGGCCGGCGCGGCCAGCAGCAGGTCGTGCAGGTTGTGGGCGAACACGTTGATCGCTTCGGTTTCCGCGCCGTCGCGCAGCTCGCCCAGCAGGTCGGTTTCCAGGTGGGTGTAGAGCTTGACCTTCCAGGTCCAGCGCACCACTTCACCCAGCCATTTGTCGGCGGCGCGGTTCTGGTTCTGGATGCCGAATTGCTGGCCGATCATGCCTTCGCACGGGTGCATGGTGCCCGGCAGCTCGTCACCGACTTTCAGCGCGGAGCTGAGAATGCCTTCGTTGCGGCCACGGAAAATCGCCAGTGCGCGGTGGGACGGCATGCTTTTCAGCGGTTCGTCGTGTTCGAAGTAGTCGCGGAACTTGGCGCCTTCCTCTTCCTTGCCGGCGATCACGCGGGCACTGAGGGTGGCTTCCTGCTTGAGGTAGTTGCGCAGCTTGTCCAGCAGGCCCGCGTCTTCGGCGAAGCGCTCCATGAGGATGTACTTGGCGCCTTCGAGGGCGGCCTTCACATCGGCCACGCCTTTTTCGGCGTCGATGAAGCGCGCCGCTTCGGTTTCCGGGTTCAGGGTCGGATCGTTGAACAGGCCGTCGGCCAGTTCGCCGAGGCCGGCTTCCAGGGCGATCTGGCCCTTGGTGCGGCGCTTCTGCTTGTACGGCAGGTACAAGTCTTCGAGGCGGGTCTTGGTGTCGGCGAGCTTGATGTCGCGCTCAAGCTGCGGGGTCAGCTTGCCTTGCTCCTCGATGCTGGCGAGGATGCTGATGCGCCGTTCGTCGAGTTCTCGCAGGTAGCGCAGACGCTCTTCCAGATGACGCAGTTGCGTGTCATCGAGGCTGCCGGTCACTTCTTTCCGGTAGCGGGCGATGAAGGGCACCGTGGAGCCTTCATCGAGTAGCGCGACGGCCGCTTCGACCTGTTGTGGGCGGACGCCGAGTTCCTCGGCGATGCGGCTGTTGATGCTGTCCATAAAACCACCTGACAAATTGTGAAAGCAGGCTCGCAGGCGCGGAAATAGGGCCTTCGCGAGTCTGGTTGAGCGGCCTGGCGAGCGCCGCTACCTGGATCAACAGGCTTGCCGTTGACCCGTGAAATCGAACAATTACTGCCAGCGCCATGAAAATAAAAAGTGGCTACCGGCAATAACGATCAGACGTTGCCTGACACAAAAGGCCGCGCATTATAACCAGCGTTCTGTCATTCGGGGGCATTGCAGGCTGTAGGCGAAAAGACCGGTTTCCTGGCGGTGAAGGAAAAATCTGCTAACAATGCACACGGTGCGTATAACGGCAGCTACGCCATAATGCGCGCCGAGATCAAAGGAGCATCCAATGAGCAGCACTGCACAAACTGCTGAAGGCGAAAAAATTCTTATTGTCGACGACGATCCGGGGCTGAGCAGCCTGCTGGAGCGTTTTTTCGTCAGCAAGGGCTACCGTGCCCGCGCTGTCCCGAACACCGAGCAAATGGACCGCCTGCTGGCGCGTGAAGTGTTCAATCTGGTCGTTCTCGACCTGATGCTGCCCGGCGAAGACGGCCTGACCGCCTGCCGCCGTTTGCGCACGGCGAACAATCAGATTCCAATCATCATGCTCACCGCCAAGGGCGATGAGCTGAGCCGTATCAAGGGCCTGGAACTGGGCGCCGACGATTATCTGGCCAAACCGTTCAACCCGGACGAGCTGATGGCCCGGGTGAAAGCGGTTCTACGGCGTCAGGCGGCACCGGTACCGGGCGCGCCGGGCAGCGAAGACGAAAGCGTGACCTTCGGTGACTACGAGCTGTCCCTGGCCACCCGCGAACTCAAGCGCGGTGACGAAGTGCACATGCTCACTACCGGTGAGTTCGCGGTGCTCAAGGCGTTGGTCATGAACGCTCGTCAGCCACTGACCCGCGACAAGCTGATGAACCTGGCCCGTGGCCGGGAGTGGGATGCCCTGGAGCGTTCCATCGATGTGCAGATCTCCCGTCTGCGCCGGATGATCGAGCCCGATCCGTCCAAACCACGCTACATCCAGACCGTCTGGGGCGTGGGCTACGTATTCGTTCCGGATGGTGCCGCCACGAAGTGATCGGTGATTTGTAGGAGCGGGTCTTGCGGGTAACGGGTCGGATGACCTTTTCCGCAGACTCGCGATCCGCAATATGCGAGCATCGCTCGCTCCTGCAAGTGTGTAGCGGTTACCCATGAAAACCCCTGTTTGGTTCCCCCAGAGCTTCTTCTCCCGCACCCTGTGGCTGGTGTTGATCGTCGTCCTTTTCTCCAAGGCGCTGACGCTGGTTTATCTGTTGATGAACGAAGACGTGCTGGTGGATCGCCAATACAGTCACGGCGTCGCCCTGACGCTGCGCGCCTATTGGGCAGCCGATGAAGAAAACCGCGCGAAGATTGCCGATGCCGCGACCCTGATCCGGGTGGTGGGGGCCGGTGTGCCTGAGGGCGAACAGCACTGGCCATATAGCGAGATCTACCAGCGACAGATGCAGGCTGAACTGGGTGCCGATACCGAAGTGCGATTACGCATGCACTCACCGCCGGCGTTGTGGGTCCGGGCGCCCAGCCTGGGCGATGGCTGGCTGAAAGTGCCGCTGTACCCGCATCCGTTGCGCGGCCAGAAAATCTGGAACGTGCTCGGCTGGTTCCTCGCCATTGGTCTGCTGTCCACCGCTTCGGCGTGGATTTTCGTCAGCCAGCTCAATCAACCGTTGAAACGTCTGGTCTATGCCGCAAGGCAACTCGGTCAGGGCCGCAGCGTGCGCCTGCCGATCAGCGACACACCGAGCGAGATGACTGAGGTTTATCGCGCCTTCAACCAGATGGCTGAAGACGTCGAACAGGCCGGTCGTGAGCGCGAGCTGATGCTGGCCGGGGTGTCCCACGACCTGCGCACACCGCTGACTCGTTTGCGGCTGTCCCTGGAACTGATGGGCGACCACAGCGACCTGACGGACGACATGATCCGCGACATCGAAGACATGGATGCGATTCTTGACCAGTTCCTGGCGTTCATTCGCGACGGTCGTGACGAGTCGGTGGAAGAAGTTGACCTGATCGATCTGGTTCGCGAAGTCGCCGCGCCGTACAACCAGAACGAAGAAAAAGTGCACTTGCGCCTGGAGCCGATCCAGCCGTTCCCGTTGCGTCGGGTGTCGATGAAGCGTTTGCTGAACAACCTGATCGGCAATGCGCTGCATCACGCCGGCAGTGGAGTGGAAGTGGCGGCTTATGTGTCCGGGGATACCAGCGCGCCGTATGTGGTGCTGAGCGTCATGGACCGTGGCGCGGGGATTGATCCGTCGGAGCTGGAGGCGATCTTCAACCCGTTCACCCGTGGCGATCGGGCCCGGGGCGGGAAGGGCACCGGGTTGGGGCTGGCGATCGTTAAGCGGATCGCCTCGATGCATGGCGGGAATGTCGAGCTGCGCAACCGGTCCGGTGGCGGGCTGGAAGCGCGGGTACGGTTACCACTTGGGTTGATGTTGCCTAGAGACGCGGTTTAAAGGCTGGCCCTTTCGCTGGGGTTGGTGGCCCCTTCGCGGGCAAGCCCGCTCCCACAGGTTTTCGGTGATCCCTGTGGGAGTGGGCTTGCCCGCGAAGGCGGCCTTCCAGCCGCCATGAATTTCAGGGTTTAACCTTTGCCTTTGGTCCGCGTCATATTCGGCCCGCCATTCTTCTCCAGATGCTCAATGATGATCCCCGCCACATTCTTCCCAGTGGTGGTTTCAATCCCTTCCAGACCCGGCGACGAGTTCACTTCCATCACCAGCGGGCCGTGATTGGAGCGCAGGATGTCCACTCCCGCCACCGCCAAACCCATGACCTTCGCTGCACGCAACGCGGTCATGCGTTCTTCCGGGGTGATCTTGATCAGGCTGGCGCTGCCACCGCGATGCAGGTTGGAGCGAAACTCCCCTGGCTTGGCCTGGCGTTTCATCGCCGCGATCACTTTGTCGCCAACCACGAAGCAGCGAATATCCGCGCCGCCGGCTTCCTTGATGTATTCCTGAACCATGATGTTCTGCTTCAAGCCCATGAAGGCCTCGATCACCGACTCCGCCGCCGTGGCCGTTTCACACAGCACCACACCGATGCCCTGGGTGCCTTCCAGCACCTTGATCACCAGCGGCGCCCCGTTGACCATCTCGATCAAGTCGGGAATGTCATCCGGAGAGTGGGCAAAACCGGTGACCGGCAAACCGATTCCCCGACGCGACAGCAATTGCAGGGAACGCAGTTTGTCTCGCGAACGGGCGATGGCCACCGATTCGTTGAGCGGAAATACCCCCATCATTTCGAACTGGCGCAGCACCGCGCAGCCGTAAAACGTGACCGATGCGCCGATCCGCGGGATCACTGCATCGAAACCCTCCAGCGGTTTGCCACGGTAGTGGATTTGCGGCTTGTGACTGGCAATGTTCATGTAGGCGCGCAGGGTGTCGATCACCACCATTTCATGGCCACGCTCTATACCGGCTTCGACCAGACGACGGGTGGAATACAGACGCGGGTTCCGCGACAGCACAGCGATCTTCATGCAACACCTGTGGAGAGGGTAGATACCGGGAACACCGGCTTGTCTTGTACGTATTTGATGCCCGGATTGACCACCAACTGGCCGTCGATCAGAGCTTTGGAACCGAGTAACAGGCGATAACGCATGGACTTGCGGCAGGCGAGGGTGAACTCGACCCGCCAGACCCGATCACCGAGGGCCAGGGTGGTGCTGACCACATAGCGCATCTGCGCATGGCCATTGGAGCTTTTAATGGTTTTCCTCGTTACCAGCGGGGCTTCGCAGCGCCGGTGCCGCAATTGCACTACCGTGCCCAGGTGCGCGGTGAAACGCACCCACTGTTCGCCGTCGCGCTCAAACGGCTCGATGTCGGTTGCGTGCAGGCTGGAGGTACTGGCACCGGTATCGATTTTTGCCCGAAGGCCCGCGACTCCCAAATCCGGGAGCGCCACCCACTCGCGCAGACCGACAACGGTCAAATGGTCAAATGTCTTCAAAAGTGCTCAACCGGCAAAAACCGCTCAGGCCGTGTGCGGCCGAATTCGCGGTATTCACGCAGAATAATGGGTAAAAGGCGACAGATATCTACGGCCCGGAATTTCATTCCTCAAACGGTGGGGAATGCTTGCATTCTAATCCACAGCATGAGGATTCATGGCACGACAGAAACGGTAGTACAGTTCATCGATATTTCAGAATGAGGACATCCAATGGCGCAAAAAAGCGAAGAGGACGACAAGGTCCGTCTCGATAAATGGTTGTGGGCCGCGCGTTTTTATAAAACGCGTGCCTTGGCCAAAGCCGCGATTGAAAGCGGCAAGGTGCATTGCCGGGGCGAGCGTTGCAAGCCAGGCAAGGAGCCGAGGATCGGCGACGAGTTTCAGATCCGCACCGGCTTCGAGGAGCGCACGGTGGTGGTCCAGGCGTTGTCGATCGTGCGTCGTGGCGCGCCAGAAGCTCAGGCTCTGTACGCCGAAACTGAAGCCAGCGTCGCCAAGCGCGAAGCGGCGGCCGCCATGCGCAAGGCCGGGGCGTTGGGCGTGAGCACCGACGGCAAACCGAGCAAGAAACAGCGCCGGGATTTGTTCAAGTTTCGCGGCAGCAGCAACGACGAGTCGTGACGACCGTCGGGCGCAGACTTGTAATCGTCTGCCTGTGCAGCCATATGGGGGTATTCGCCAACGGCGCATTTCGCAGGTGAAAGCACCGCTCGTCGAATACCGAGGTTTGACCTTGCTTGGAACAACCCCGAATTGTTCATAAAATGCCGCTATGGCTAAGCTCACCCCAAAAGTGCTGCTACGGCGTGTATTTCATTTTTGTAACCTTTTTTGTCACCACTTCAGATACCCAGACCTATGACCGATCTA
The DNA here is from genome assembly GCF_058148225.1 of Pseudomonas sp. DF5. Taxonomy (NCBI): domain Bacteria; kingdom Pseudomonadati; phylum Pseudomonadota; class Gammaproteobacteria; order Pseudomonadales; family Pseudomonadaceae; genus Pseudomonas; species Pseudomonas sp. DF5. Next base: position 18,513 of record NZ_JBYVYM010000017.1, on the reverse strand, counting down.
CCAGATACCGATTACACCCAACGCTTCATCTTTGATGACAGCGACACCCGCGGCGAACTGGTGGCATTGGAGCGTAGCTATGCCGAAGTCCTCGCCAAACACACCTATCCGGAGCCGGTCGCGCAACTGCTGGGCGAGCTGATGGCGGCTGCAGCGTTGCTGGTAGGCACTTTGAAGTTCGACGGCTTGCTGATTCTTCAGGCCCGCTCCGAAGGCCCGGTGCCGATGCTGATGATCGAGTGCTCCAGCGAGCGCGAAATTCGTGGGCTGGCCCGATACCACGCCGAACAGATCGCCCCTGATGCAACGCTCGCCGACCTGATGCCCAATGGCGTGTTGGCGCTGACTGTCGACCCGACTCAAGGCCAGCGTTATCAGGGCATTGTCGATCTCGACGGTGAAACCCTGTCCGATTGCTTCACCAACTATTTCGTCATGTCGCAGCAGGTTGGCACCCGCTTCAAGCTGTACGCCGACGGCCGTCGTGCCCGTGGCCTGCTGTTGCAGCAATTGCCTGCCGACCGTCTGAAAGATGAAGAAGATCGCGCCGCCAGTTGGCAGCACATCACCGCCCTGGCCAGTACCCTGACCGCCGACGAATTGCTGAGCCTGGACAACGAAACCGTGCTCCATCGCCTCTACCACGAAGAGCAAGTGCGCCTGTTCGATGTGCAGAAACTGCGCTTCCATTGCAGTTGCTCCCGGGAACGCTCGGGCAATGCGTTGGTCAGTCTGGGTCTGGAAGATGCGCAGCAGCTGGTCGTCGAGCATGGCGGCAGCATCGAGGTCGATTGCCAGTTTTGCAACGAGCGCTACCTGTTCGACGCGGCCGATATCACTCAATTGTTCGCCGGAGCAGGGGTTGATACGCCGTCAGATACCCGTCACTAAAACGCTTCAGCGCAGGTAAATTCACTGCTTAACGCCGGAATAACGCCGTTCTGACGGGAGGGCCCTACACTTTTTGGGCTTTTCTGGCATAATCCGGCCCACTTTTTTCGCGGTAGTAGTGCACGACTTTCTACTACAAAACGTTTGGAGCACTCGGCCACTGGCCGACGGGGAACCTCATGACGCAAGCCAATAACGCCGTGTACACCGATCTGAGTGTTGATGATCTGGTTAAAGAAGCCCTGAAGCGCGGTGAAGGCGAGCTTGCCGATACCGGCGCGCTGGTTGTTCGCACCGGTCACCGTACCGGCCGTTCGCCAGTCGATCGTTTCATCGTTGAAGAGCCGACCACCCAGGACGCCATTGCCTGGGGCCCGATCAACCGCAAGTTCCCGGCCGACAAGTTCGATGCCCTGTGGGCTCGCGTCGAGGCGTTCAACAACGCGCAAGAGCATTTCGTTTCCCACGTGCACGTAGGTTCGGCTGAAGAGCACTACCTGGCCGTGAAAATGACTACCCAGACTGCCTGGCAGAACCTGTTCGGTCGTTGCCTGTTCATCAACCCGGCCCAGTACAACCCGGCCGGTCGTGAAGAGTGGCAAGTTCTGAACGTCGCCAACTTCGAGTGCGTGCCAGAGCGTGACGGCACCAACTCCGACGGTTGCGTGATCATCAACTTCGCGCAGAAAAAAGTGCTGCTCGCCGGCATGCGCTACGCCGGTGAAATGAAGAAAGCCATGTTCTCGGTGCAGAACTTCCTGCTGCCGGCCGCCGACGTGCTGCCAATGCACTGCGCCGCCAACATCGGCGAAGCGGGCGACGTGACCCTGTTCTTCGGTCTGTCCGGCACCGGCAAGACCACCCTGTCCGCCGACGAAAGCCGTTACCTGATCGGTGACGACGAACACGGCTGGGGCGAAGGCGTGGTGTTCAACATCGAAGGCGGTTGCTATGCCAAATGCATCGACCTGTCCGAGAAGAACGAGCCGGTCATCTGGAAAGCCATCAAACACGGCGCAGTCCTGGAAAACGTTGTTATCGACGACGCCAAGCACGCCGACTACACCGATGTCAGCCTGACCCAGAACAGCCGCGCCGCCTACCCGCTGGAGCACGTAGCCAAGCGTTCCGAGAAGAACCTGGGCGGCGAGCCAAACGCAGTGATCTTCCTGACCTGCGACCTGACCGGCGTGCTGCCGCCAGTGTCGATCCTCAATGAAGAACAAGCGGCCTACCACTTCCTGTCCGGCTACACCGCACTGGTGGGCTCGACCGAAATGGGTTCCGGCAGCGGCATCAAGTCGACCTTCTCCACCTGCTTCGGCGCACCGTTCTTCCCGCGTCCGGCTGGCGAATATGCAGAACTGCTGATCAAACGCATCCGCGGCTTCGGCTCCAAGGTCTACCTGGTCAACACCGGCTGGACCGGCGGCGGCTACGGCGTCGGCAAACGCTTCAACATCCCGACTACTCGCGGCGTGATCGCAGCGATCCAGAGCGGCGCGTTGATCGGTGCCGAGACTGAACACCTGGACACCATCAACCTTGACGTGCCATTGGCTGTGCCGGGCGTTGAGACTGGCCTGCTGAACCCACGTAACACCTGGGCTGACAAGGCTGCTTACGATGAAGCTGCTAAAGCACTGGCCGGGTTGTTTGTTGAGAACTTCAAGAAGTTCGACGTGAGCGACGCGATCAAGGCTGCTGGGCCGAAGTTGTAAGAGTTGGTTTGATGTAATGAGAAAGCCGCCCTTTGGGGCGGCTTTTTTATGGGCGCTGATTCAGTTCCCTTGAGGCATAACTGGCAATATTCCTGCAGTAAACACGCTAAGCAGCCAGAATAATTCCACTTCTGTTGATCAGATCCCCTAGACCCCTTCCACTTCCTGCGTGTCCCACCGTTGTTTCTTGACTGCTTTATAGAGCATGCCAATGGTCAGCGGCACTTTGTCGCCACGACCCTTCGCCCGGCGCTTGAGAAACACATCAAACCCTTCAGGCTGAAAGTACCGATACGCGTCGTAGTCGACGAAGTCGATGGCGAACTGTTCTTCCAGCGCTTCCATCAGATGCCGCGCATCCGCGCCGTCGCAGTTCAGGTCAAAGTTGATCGAGGTGGTGAGGCTGATAGTTTTGCGTTCGGGCAGGCCGAGTTCTTCGTGCAGTAGCTGCATGAGCAGGTGCATGGCGTGATCGTCGGGGAAGTTGGGGGCGAGGTTCATTGCGGGGGGGCATCCGGTTGGGCTTAGCAGGATCTTATTGGGCGTCGGGTTCGTGGGGAAGTATGGAAGCAGATGGCGGCGGTTTGTCTTGTCGGTACTTGGCGAGCACTTCTTTTCGTGTAGAGAGTGATTTTTCGAGGTCTGCCGGTGATGTGTCGAATCCTGCCAGACGCAGGCTAGCCAGGTAGTTTGAGCGACGGACTTTTTCGTAATGTGCTTGTTTCTGTTTGAAGGTTAATTCGTTCATCGCGATAGTCTCGGGCTACGAATTGTTGTGTTCAGGGTTGGGATTATGTGGTGAGTTCATCGCAGGCAAGCCAGCTCCCACAAGGTGGCGGCTTGCCTGTTAGTACGCGGCGTTAGGCCGGTGCTTTCCAACCCATCATGCGTTGCTGGGCGACTTTCAGAAGGTCGCAGCCATCCTGAGTCAACAGGTAGAGCGCGTGGGTGATGTGGGGAATGTCTTCGACATCGCCTTGCTTGAAGCAATGGCAGTGCAGGGTTTGGAGTAGATCACTGGAGGCTCGGATGCGCTGGAGGGCGGCTTCGAGGATGTCTTGTGGGTTTGCCTCTGTGTCGATGATCAGGGGCGGGGTGTCGGTGAGATTGGATTGGAGTGGGCGGTAGCGATCGGTGAACGGTTTCCATGAATTCATTGTATTTATCCTCAAATGCATCAGATGAAGCCTTCACCATCGTGACCAAGCGATGGGAGGCGGACTGTGTTCGGGTTGGTCAACCGGTGAGGATTCATACGCATACCCGGCACGCCCGAAGGCGTCCCAAACACAGCCACCATATAGCGTGCAGGCAGTAGAGGTGCCGGCAGCATACAACGGAGGCTTATGCGTATTCCATCGGGTGACCAAGCCCGAGCCGCTGATTTGGCAGCGACGGTTACGACTATAAATTTGAGCTACAGTGCGGCGATAGGCGACAAGGTGCCTTCTGTTGTAGGAACGGTATGAAGATTTCATAGGCCGTTCCTACCGATCCGCCATCGTTTTCAACAAATAGACCGATACGCTGCACCATCCAGCACGCTGGTAGTCAGCCCGGTCGCCGGCGTGTAGATCGTGCCTTTAACCGCTGAGAAGTTGACCCCTTTACTGCCCAGCGAAACGTAGCGTTCGCCTTGATCCAGTTCGGTGAAGTAGGTGTAGGAATACTTGTGCATCAGCTGGTACTTGGCTTCGTCGTTGACCATGGTCTTGCGCAGGTTATCCAGATCGGCCTGGGTCAGGTTCAGCGGCTTGTTGAGTAGCACACCCCAGCGCTGGAGGCAGACTTCGGCGAAGTGGCGGACGATGCGGCCTGGTTCGGCCAATACTTTAGGGCCGCTGACACCATCTGCTGCGGCGTTACCGACCAGCGTGCCGTGGCGGCCGGGCATGGGGTAGATGTGGGTTCGGGTGCCGGTTGCTGTTTGTGGGATAACGCAGCTGAAGCCTTTGGAGCGCTCGTCTCGGGCGTAGAAACCAACGTATTCCTTTACGTTGGTATTGAGTTTGACTTTGTCTTCCTGAAAGTTGCCGATGCCCGGTACCGGATCAATCGCTAAAATATTCACCGGGATGTTCTTCAGGGCGCTGTCCTTGAACATGGCATTGGCCAGCATGTGGCAACTGATACCGCCACGACTCCAACCTACCAAGTTAACTTTGGTGGGGATAATCCCCTCTTTACGAAAGGTCTTGATGATTTGTTCCTGTAACTTCTGTTGGGTCACGCTGCGGTCGCCGTAGTTGTACTTGCGCCACATCCAGGAACCTTCGACGATGACGTCTTCAATGGGAATGCCAGCAGCCTTGAGTCGGTTGTATTCAGTCTCGGTCAGCTTCTCACGCTCCCAGTCACACTTGCCTTTGATGATGTTGATGGCGTGCTGGACGTTCTCTTCCCAGCCTTTGCCGAACAGCGTACCGCTCAGTCCATAATCCTTGGATTGGGTGAACAGTTCGTCAGCTTGCAGGTTGCTGGTGCCGGGACCATCGATCACGACCCATTCGGCAAATTCGCGACCACCGTGATGGGATGCCAGTGTCGAGACCAATTCACCGTTCCAGTAAGTTGGGTTCTGACTGTCGAACTTTGTCGAGCCGGTGCCGCAAAAGAAAATGGTTAATGCTGTCATGGTGTTGCCCTTAGTTAATGTAAGAGCAAGCAGGCTAGTGTTGGTTATTATAATAATAAAGTGATTGGTTGTTGCGGGGTTTGTAGTTTTGTTTTTTTCAGGTCGGATGTATTTGTTGTTTTGCGACTTAAAGTAATTCGCAGCCGTCTTGTGTTAATAAATAAAGCGCATTAACGATGTTGGGGATGTCTTTCACATCGGCCTGTTTGAAACATAAACAGTAAAGTGTTTCCAGCAGATCGCTGGCCGCACGCAGGCGTTGTTGGGCGGCATCGAGCAGGTCGCCATGGCTGGCATCGGTGTCGATGACCAGCACCGAGGTGTCGCTGCAGCTGGTCTTGAGTGGGCGATAGCGGTTGGTCAACGGGTTGAACGTGTTCATGGTTGAGGCGTGTCCTGTACGAAGTCGCTCCGGCGGGCCGACACAGTGTTTTCAGCCGCGTCGAAAACTATAGAGGGCCACAGCGAGGCGTCGCAAGGTGGTGCAAGTGGACAGGTTTTGTAGGGGGTTTACCGGTGTTATCGCCCTTTGCCTACGCATCCCTCGACTATTTTTTAAGCTTTTCCCTTGGTGGTCGATATTCCTACGGGATTGTCAGGCTTAACGCATCCAGCCTCTGGAGGGTGCACGCCAGAATGTGTAGGACGTTTCGAAGCGTCTGAGTCGACTCTTAAAGGGAATTAGGTATGCAGTGGCTGCGTGTGGCCTCGATTTTATTGTTGTGGGCCGGTGTTTGTCGGGTAGCGGGTGCTGCTGACGTCGGTCATTCGCTCGTCCTGGCCAACATGGAGCGAACCGGTTGGCCGGGTGCGCTGACCACCCAAGCGGACATCGACACCGCATCTCGCGCCGAGGTGTTAATGGTGGGCAAGGCATTGCTGGCCAGCGAAGCGTTGGATGAACAGGGGCTGAAACAGCGACTGGGCGTGCGGGCTGTGAAGCTCAAGTCGGTCAGGCAAGTGCGTGACGGGTTGTGGGATCGGTTGCTGATCACCTATCGCAGTGCCAGTCAGAACTGCGAGGACCAACTCTTCTGTCCTCGTGTGCGCAGGGTCGCCGATTTGCGTCAGCTGGCGGCGGCGTTTACGGGCGAAATAAGCCCGGCTTATGCGGCGTGGGCGAGCAAGAGCCGGGTGTTTCATGAACAAGCGCTGGATGAGCAGTTGCGGGTGGCGGTGTTGATGCCGTAGCCACCCGACGTCAGTCAATCGATGATTAAGTCTGTGAGGCGACGCCCAGAGTTGTGTGCGTAGCGAGGAGAGGGGGTTCGTCAGGGAACTTCATGCACCCGCTCAGCAGCAGGGATGCAAAGACAAGGGCGATTGGAAAAAACAGAGTATTAGACATGATTGCTCCTTTGTAAGGATCCGCGTACAGGCGTCCTGCCTTGATGAAAACTTCGCGGATAATGGTTTTTCTCGGGGTGTACCTTACCGGCTGACAGGGGGCTGATGTCAGGGGGCAAAGTGCCTCGTTTGTTTCAATCTGTGGCGAAGGAATCGATGGGTTGACGCTGTATCATCCCGTATCGTTTTTGCCCCCGACCTTTTCTCGACTCGCTGCGTTCGCCGGCTAGGCTTTGGGCTTCGCAGCGGTCAACGGAGTGACAGCTTATGCACAACACCCTGGAACAGGTTTTCGGTTATCCACAGTTTCGGCCCGGCCAGGAGGCGGCGGTCAGCGCGGTGTTGGACGGTCGCTCGGCAGCGGCGATTTTCCCTACCGGATCGGGCAAATCCCTGTGCTATCAGTTACCGGCCATCCTGCTGCCGCACCTGACGCTGGTGGTTTCGCCTCTGCTGGCGTTGATGCAGGATCAGTTAGCGTTCTTGCAGCGCCATGGGATTGCGGCGGGCAGTATTGATTCGGCCCAGAGTCGCGATGACGCCAGCGATGTGATGGCCCGGGCAAAGTCCGGCGAATTGAAGATTCTGATGATTTCCGTGGAGCGCCTGAAAAACGAGCGCTTCCGCCATTTTCTGCAGCAGGTACCGATCTCGCTGTTGGTGGTGGATGAGGCCCACTGCATCTCCGAGTGGGGTCACAACTTCCGCCCCGACTACCTCAAGCTGCCGGACTATCAGCGCCAGTTCAACATCCCTCAGGCGCTGCTGCTGACCGCCACCGCGACACCCAAGGTGATCGCCGACATGCAGGCCCGGTTCGCCATTGCGCCTGAGGATGTGGTGACCACCGGTTTCTACCGGCCCAACCTCAATCTATTGGTGGAACCGGTGCGTGGCCAGGACAAGCGCCGCCGCCTGGTCGAGTGGATGAGCCAGCGTCCCGGCCAGCCCAGCATTGTCTACGTCACTCTGCAAAAAACCGCTGAGCACATCGCCGAACATCTGGCGCGCAACGGCATACAGGCGCAGGCCTATCACGCCGGTTTGCCCCACGAGCAACGGGAAGCGATTCAGCGCCGGTTCATGGGCGGGCAGTCCAATTGCATCGTCGCCACCATCGCCTTCGGCATGGGCATCGACAAAAGTGATATCCGCAACGTGGTGCATTTCGACCTGCCCAAATCCATCGAAAACTACAGCCAGGAAATCGGCCGTGCCGGGCGTGACGGGCAGCCGTCCGATTGCCTGGTGCTGGCCAACCGCGACAGCCTTAACGTGCTGGAGAATTTCGTCTACGGCGACACACCGGAGCGGGACGGCATTCGCTGTGTGCTCGACGAGTTGCAAGCCGCTGCGCCCGAGGGGCAGTGGGAGTTTCTGCTGGGGCCTTTGGCCGATCAGAGCAACATTCGCCAGTTACCGCTCAAGACCTTGCTGGTACAGCTGGAGTTGCGTGGGCTGATCGCTCCGCGCTATGCCTATTACGCGGAATACCGCTTCAAGTATTTGCAGGAGCCGGAAGCGTTGCTGGCCCGTTTCGAGGGTGAGCGCAGGGACTTCGTCTCGGCGATCATCCAGACTTCCAGTCGCGCACGGACCTGGGCCACGGTGAATTTCGACGCACTGTATCAGCAGCATTCCGCCGAGCGCAGTCGAGTGGTCAAGGCGCTGGATTACTTCCAGGAAAAGGGCTGGGTGGAGCTTGAAAGCAAGCAGATGACGGAGGTCTATAGCCTGCTGCAAGCCGACTTCGATTCCCAGGCCTTGAGCGCTGAATTGCACACCTACTTCACCCAGCACGAACGCACCGAGATTTCGCGGATTCACGCCATGCTGGATCTGTTCGCCACCGACCACTGCCTGGGATATCGCCTGGCCGAGTACTTCGGCGACGAAAACGCGCCACGGCGATGCGGGCATTGTTCGGTGTGTCACGGCCACGTAGCGCGGTTACCCGAACCACCGGAATTGCCGGCGCTTGTGGATAAAAATTTCGAGGCGCTGTGCGGTGATTTTATCCACAGGCACCAGCAGCACACGGGAAGTGCTCCATCGGCGGAGCGCGTGACGCGGTTTTTGTGCGGGATCAGCGTGCCGTTGTTTACCAAGCTCAAGGCGCGGTCGATTCCTGGGTTTGCGGTGCTGGAAGATTATCCGTATGCCGAGGTCCGGACGTGGGCTGAGGCGAACCTCTAACCCGCGGGATCGGGACGCATCCATTCGCTGAATGTCGCCCATCACGGGAATAGACTTCAAAAACACCCATCGGCTGACTATGGTGAGGACTGTCTTTGGATCGCCAATAAGAGAACAACAACCATGAGCCAGACATCGTTCGATATTCAGCGCGCCGCCGTGATTGGCGCGGGCACCATGGGCCGTGGCATTGTCATGTGCCTGGCCAATGCCGGGGTGCCGGTGCAGTGGGTCGATAACAATCCGCAGATGCTTGAGCAGGCGTTGGCCAGCGTGGCTGACACTTACGCCCACAACGTGCGTCAGGGGCGGCTCGATCAGGCTGAGGCGGATGCGCGCATTGCACGGGTAACGGCGGCTGCCGATTACGCGGCGATTCGCGATGTTGATCTGGTTATCGAAGCGGTCTACGAAAACCTCGAGCTGAAGCAGAAAATCTTTCGCGAGCTCGACGGCCTGCTCAAGCCTGAAGCAATACTGGCCAGCAATACCTCGGCGCTGGACATCGACGCCATTGCCGCCGCCACTCGCCGCCCGCAACAGGTTCTGGGCCTGCACTTCTTCAGCCCGGCGCACATCATGAAGTTGCTGGAGATCGTGCGCGGTGCCCTGACGGCGCCGGCGGTGCTTGATGCAACCCTGACGCTGGGCCAGCGCATGGGCAAGGTCAGCGTGGTCTCGGGCAACTGTCACGGTTTCATCGGCAACCGCATGCTGCATCCGTACGTGCTCGAAGCGCGCAAGATGTTGCTGGAGGGGGCATTGCCTTATCAGGTGGATGCGGCGCTGCAAGGTTTTGGTTTCGCCATGGGCCCGTTCCGCATGTACGACGTGGTCGGCATTGACCTGGAGTGGCGCGCGCGGGAGCTGGCTGGCAAAGGCCAGGATGCGCCGGAGGTTCAGGTGGACAATCGCCTGTGCGAGTTGGGGCGTTTCGGTCAGAAGAGCGGCGATGGGTATTACCATTACGAACCGGGCAGTCGTCAGGCTGAGCACGATGTGGAAGTCGATGCGCTGGTACTGGAAGTCAGCGAAGGGCTGGGGTTTCAGCGGCGTGAGATAGGGCCAGAGGAGATTCTTGAGCGCAGCTTGCTGGCACTGGTCAATGAAGGGGCGAAGATCCTTCAGGAAGGCATTGCGGCTTCGGCGCATGACATCGATCTGGTGTACCTCAACGGTTATGGTTTCCCGGCGGACAAGGGCGGGCCGATGGCCTGGGCGGATCAGCAAGGGCTGGACGATATTCATCTGCGGTTGTTGCAGCTTGAGACCAAACAGGGCGATCACTGGGCGCCGGCGCGGTTGATTGGGGAGTTGTCGGCGCAAGGCAGAGGGTTTGCCGACATGTGATTTATTTGGCGCCTGCTCGCGAGGGGTACGACGCGGTTTCACCTTAAACTAGCCATCCAACCCCAGGAACAAACGCTGATGTCCAACCCGATGCCCCAACGCACCGACTACCCCCATTTCCAGCTAATCACCACCCGCTGGCACGACAATGACGCCTACGGTCATGTCAACAACGTCACCTACTACAGTTTTTTCGATACGGCGGTGAACACCTACCTGATCGAAGTCGGCGGTCTGGATATCCATGACGGTGAGGTGGTGGGTTTTGTGGTGAGTTCGGCCTGCGATTACTTCGCGTCTATCGCTTTCCCGGATCGGATCGAGATTGGCCTGCGGGTCGGCAAGTTGGGCAACAGTTCGGTGCAGTACGAACTGGCGGTGTTCAAGGCTGGAGAAGATGAGGCCTGCGCGGCAGGGCGCTTCGTGCATGTATTCGTGGATCGGCTGTCGAACCAGCCGGTGGCGATACCTGCCGGATTGCGTGGGGCATTGGAGCGACTGGCGATCTGAGGGCAAAAAAAATCGCAGCCCGAGGGCTGCGATTTTCTGATATTTCGATAACCGAGGCGATTCAAGCCTCAGTCGTCATCGTGATAGCGATGATGCTTGCGATGCCCGTAAGCATGACCGCGACCCGGATGACCACGGTAGTAGCGACGATCATCATCGTCATAACCACGACGATAGGAACGACGATCATCGTCGTCATTGCTACTGTTGCCCATGTGATTACCCAGCGCGCCACCGAGGCCGCCGCCTGCTGCGGAGCCGATCAGGCTACCGGTGGTGCCGCCCATGCTGCGGCCAACCACGTTACCGCCAGCTGCGCCCAACGCACCGCCAATGGCGGCTTCGCCACGGCTGTGTCTGTCTGCGCCAACTGCGCTACCACCCGCGCCGCCCAGGGCCGCGCCAATGGTTGAACCTGTACTGCCGCCTAGCGATTGACCGACGACCGAGCCAAGAACCCCGCCCAATGCGCCGCCCACACCTGCTTCGGTGGTGCCGCCAGCAGACGCGAAGCCACTGACCAGGCCAAGGGACAACAAGAGAATCGAGGAGAACTTCATAGAGGAACCTCAAGGGGATGACGGCGCGATCCTGAGGCTGTGTCGTGGTTGTGACAATAGAAATCCGACGAGTAACACGACTTGAGCACATTTCTATAAGTTGCTGTTTTTTGGGCGGAACTTAAGTGTTTTTCGCCGGTCTTTAGCTACTTCTCAAAGGCCGTTTTCATATGAAAACGGCCTTTTTTGTGGGCGATTGGAAAGTACGGATCGGAAAAATTTGTTGAGTGGGCCGTCAAGCTGACTTGGCCATGATCAACCCGGTTTCACTCGCCGCCTCCAGCCGGATCGCCACAAACTTCGACGTCGGCGTATGGCTGCCATCCCCAGTGCTTTCCAACGGCACCAGCGGGTTCACTTCCGGATAGTACGCAGCCGCTTGCCCGGCAGGAATATCAAACGCCAGCAGGGTAAAGCCCTTCACCCGCCGCTCGCGACCATCATCCCAGATCGATACGATGTCAGCCTTCTGCCCCGGTTTGAAGCCCAGGCGAATGATGTCGGCTTCATTGACGAACAGCACGTCCCGCTGACCTTTCACCCCGCGATAGCGGTCATCAAGACCGTAAATGGTGGTGTTGTACTGATCGTGGGAGCGCATCGACTGCATGATCAGGTCCGGCAGTACGCCGGTGGCGCGGGTGCGTTCGTGCACCAGGTCTTTGGGCAGGATGTTCGGACGAAAATTGGCCCGACCCGATGGGGTGTTCCAGCGACGTGCGCCGGCACTGCTGCCCAGGTAGAAACCGCCGGGGTTCTGGACCTTCTCGTTGAAGTCCCGAAAGCCCGGGATGGTGTCGGCGATCAGGTCGCGGATACGGCTGTAATCGGCTACCAGCCAGTTCCAGTCCACCGGTTTGTTGCCCAAAGTCGCGGCGGCGATACCGGCGATGATTGCAGGCTCCGAGCGCATCAGGTTCGACAACGGCTGCAACTGACCGTTGGAGGCGTGGACCATGCTGAAGGAGTCTTCCACGGTCACCGCTTGGGCGCCTTCAGTCTGGATATCGATATCGGTACGGCCCAGGCATGGCAGTATCAGCGCGTCTTTACCGTGGGCCAAATGGCTGCGGTTGAGCTTGGTGCTGATCTGCACGGTCAGGTCGCAGTTGCTCAGAGCCTGGAAGGTCCGTGGGCTGTCCGGGGTGGCTTGGGCGAAGTTGCCGCCCAGGCCGATGAAAACTTTCGAACGGCCTTCGGCCATGGCGTGAATCGCCTCGACCACATTGTGGCCGTTTTCGCGCGGAACCTTGAACTGAAAGCGCCGTTCCAGAGAGTCGAGGAACGCCGTCGGCGGACGTTCGTTGATGCCCATCGTCCGGTCGCCCTGCACGTTACTGTGGCCACGCACCGGGCACAGACCAGCGCCCGGCCGGCCGATGTTGCCGCGCAGCAGCATCAGGTTGGCGATTTCCTGGATGGTCGGCACCGAATGGCGATGCTGGGTGATGCCCATGGCCCAGCACATGATCACGTTCTTGCCTTTGGCGTACATGCGCGCCGCTTGCTCGATTTCCACCAGGGTCAGGCCGGATTGCTCGACGATCTGCTCCCACGGGGTGTCGTCGACGATGCCGAGGTATTCCAGAACGTTGACGCTGTGTTCATTGAGGAAGTCGTGGTCGAACACCGCAGGCTCACCCGCCTTCTGCGCATCGCGCTCCCATTGCAGCAGAAACTTGGCCATGCCGCGCATGATTGCCATGTCGCCGCCCAATGCCGGACGGAAGTACGCGGTGTTGGTCGGCTTGTCGCCGTTGGTGAGCATTTCGATCGGGTGTTGCGGGTGCTGGAAGCGTTCCAGGCCACGCTCTTTCAGCGGGTTGATGCACACCACCTGCGCACCGCGTTTCACCGCTTCGCGCAGTGGCTCGAGCATCCGCGGGTGGTTGGTGCCAGGGTTTTGGCCCCAGACAAAAATTGCATCTGCATGTTCGAAATCGTCGAAGGTCACGGTGCCTTTGCCGACTCCGACGCTTTGGGCCAATGCCACACCGCTGGCTTCGTGGCACATGTTCGAGCAGTCGGGGAAATTGTTGGTGCCATAGGCGCGCACGAACAATTGATAGAGGAACGCCGCTTCGTTGCTGGCACGGCCCGAGGTGTAGAACTCGGCCTGATTCGGACTCGACAGCCCTTGCAGGTGTTTGCCGATCAGGGCGAAGGCGGCTTCCCAGCTGATTGGTTTGTAACGATCGGTTTCGGCGTCGTAGCTCAGCGGCTCGGTCAGACGGCCCTGGTACTCGAGCCAATAATCACTTTGTTCCAGCAACGAGCTAACGCTGTGCTTGGCGAAAAACGCGCCATCGACACGCCGTTTGGTCGCTTCCCAGTTCACTGCTTTGGCGCCGTTCTCGCAGAACGCCACCATGCCGGCTTCCTTAGAATCGCCCCAGGCGCAACCGGGGCAGTCGAACCCGCCGTTCTTGTTGGTCTTGAGCATCATGCGCAGATTCTTCAACGCGTTGTCGCTGGTCAACCAGGCCCGGGCAACGCTGGCCAGCGCGCCCCAGCCACCGGCCGCGCCCTTATAGGGCTTGTAACGTGGAACGGGTTTCTGGTCGGCTTGTTGGTGTTGGCTCACGCTTGTTTCTCCGTCGCGGGGCTGTAGACCCGCGGCGCACTTTTCTGCGGCAGGTGGATGAGATTGAGGTTGTGTCGACGGGCCCATTGCACGGCAAGACCCGTGGGCGACGACAGGCTGACCAGGGTCTGGATGCCGGCGCGTAAAACTTTCTGGATCAATTCGAGGCTGCAACGGCTGGTGACAATCGCCAGACCATCGGTGGTCGGAATCTTCTGGCGGATCAACCCACCGATCAGCTTATCGAGGGCGTTGTGCCGACCGATGTCTTCACGGCCCAGCAGCAATTCGCCTTTACCGTTCATGAACACCGCCGCATGCACCGCGCCGCAATGCTGGCCCAAAGGCTGGAATTCACCGATGCGATGGCGCAGGCCGTCCAGCCATTCGGCCGGGGGCAGCGGCGCACCGGGCAGCACCTTGAGATCGGGCAGCGCTTGCTCCACCGCTTCCACGCCACAGAGCCCGCAACCGCTGGTTCCAGCCAGTTGGCGGCGCTGCTGCTTGAGGTTCCAGAAGGCGCGGTTGGCGATGGTCACTTGCGCGTATTGCGCCGAGCCCGTGCCACTGAGTTGCAGGTCATAGATGTCTGAAGCGTCTTCGATGATGCCGCTGCCGAGGCTGAAGCCGACGATGAAGTCTTCAAGATCCGTCGGCGTCACCAACATGACCGCCTGGCTGATGCCGTTGTAGGCGATCGCCAGCGCGACTTCTTCAGCCAACGCGGTGCTGGACGACTCGGAGTATTCAAGGTTGCAGTAACTGTATGTCTGGCTTGCGGCGGGCGCGGGCGTTTCGAGAGCAGGCGCCGCGCAGCCGGGGCGCTTGGCGTTCATTAGGTATCACCGACGGTTTGGTCAGCTTTAAGCCTAGGCGCGTCAACATGTCGCGTCTAATCGCTATTACTGATCTACCGATAGATGGCGTCGATCAAGAGTCTGCCAGTGATTTCTGATAGATCGCAAAACAGGCTTCTGCCAAGGCCGAACGCGGAGCGCTGCGACGCATGATCAGCCCCAGCCGGGCGAGGGTCTGGGCGCTTTCGATGGGTTGCAGACGCAAGTGATCGGTGAGGTTTTCGAGGCCACCGTTCAGTGGCATCACCGCGCAGCACAGGCCACCGTGTACCGCTTGTAACAATTGCTGGACCGCATCGGTTTGCAGCAACGGCTGTGGGGTCAGGCCACGGCTGTGGAAGTTATGGTCGATGGACTGGCGAAAATGCATGCCGCTGGTGAGCATGCCCATGGGCAGTTCGATCAGCGACTCCCAGCTCAGCGGCGCCTCACCAAAACTGAAGAAGCGTTGATCGTAGAGCAGGCCCATGCGGGTTTCGCTGAAGGCCAGGGAGTCGAAGCGCTCGCCATCCAGATGCTCCAGGTAAGAGACACCGAGGTCGAGACGGTTACTCGCCAATTGTTCGAGGATCTGTTCGGAACTCAGGGAGGAGAGTTCGAAGCGCAGGTTCGGGTGTTCGGCGTGCAGGCGCTGCATCAGCGGCACCGGATCGAAACTCGACAACGGCACCACCCCCAGACGCAACGTACCCACGAGGTTGCCGCGGCAGGCCGCCGCTTCGGCCTGCAAACCGTCATAGGCCGCCAGCACCGTACGCGCCCATGCCAGTACGCGCTCGCCCGGCGCGGTGAAACCTTCGAAGCGTTGGCCGCGATTGACCAGCGGCAGCTCGAGTTCTTCCTCGAGGCTGCGCAGGCGCATGGACAAGGTTGGCTGGGTGATGTGGCAGCGCGCGGCAGCCTGGCCGAAGTGTCGGGTTTCGTCGAGAGCGATGAGGAATTTCAGCTGCTTGATGTCCATCTTCGCTCCAGGGCGTCGGCAAGGTTTGCGATTCTACCGCCTGCGCGGGGTTGGGGTCATTGGTCGGCTGGGAACCGGTCTTCGCAAGGCTGGTCTAGTCTTGGGCGTCTGGAACCGAAACCCCAAGGAGCGTGCACAATGAGCGTTTTTAGCTTTGTGAAAGAAGCAGGTGAAAAACTTATCGATTTGCTGACACCCGGCAATGCCAACGCCAGCGAGCAGCTGAAGGCACACATCAGCAAGGTCGGCTTGGGTAACCCGAATGTTCAGGCGACCATCGATGGCGACAAAGTCATCGTCACCGGCGAAGTGGCAAGCCAGGAAGAGAAGGAAAAGATTCTGCTGGCCGTGGGCAATATTGCCGGTGTTGGCAGCGTTGATGACCAGATCACCGTAACGGGGCCGGTTGCCAAGGCAGCGCAGTTCGTCACCGTTAAAAAGGGCGACACCCTCAGCGCGATTTCCAAGGCGGTATACGGCGACGCGAACAAGTACAACAAAATCTTCGAGGCCAACAAGCCGATGCTTTCGCACCCGGACAAAATCTATCCGGGGCAGGTGTTGCGGATTCCTGAATAAGGCTGAGATTGCTTTCGCGGGCAAGCCCGCTCCCACAGCAATTGTGTCGATCACGAAGGATGCGAACGACACGGATACTGTGGGAGCGTGGCTTGCCCGCGATGCAGGCGACTCGGTCTAGAGCCCTGCAATCAACTCTCTATAATCCCCCACCGCAGCAAACTCTGCCGTGTCCTTCGGCCCTTTTCGACTGTCCGGCTCGCTCACGGCCAGCAAATGCGCTACCCCAAAATTGCGTGCGCTGCGCAGGATCGGCAGGGTGTCGTCGATGAACAGACTGCGTGCCGGGTCGAAGCGGATATCGGCCTGCAGAGCATCCCAGAACTGCGGGTCTTCCTTGGCGAAGCCGTAATCGTGAGAGCTGATCAAGCGCTCGAAATACGGTGCCAGTTCGACTCGTTCCAGCTTCAATGACAACGAGTCGCGGTGGGCGTTGGTGATCAGCACCACGCGCTTGCCGGCTTGTTTGATCGCCGCCAGAAAAGTGTCCGCATCCGGACGCAGAGTGATCAGATGCGCGGTTTCCAGTTTCAACTCGCGCACCGACAGCTTCAGTTCGGCACTCCAGAAGTCCAGGCAATACCACTGCAACTGACCGGCATGACGCTCGAACAGTGGCTGCAATTCCAGCTCCGCCATGGCCAGGCTCACCCCGTGCAACTCGGCATAACGCTTAGGCAGGTGTTCCAGCCAGAAATGGTTGTCGTAGTGCAGGTCCAGCAGCGTGCCGTCCATATCCAGCAGAACGGTATCGATGTCGCGCCAGGGCAGCAGGGACATAAAAAACTTCTCCAGCGGTAATAAAGATATCCGAGGTAAACAATCAGGATAGGCCGGGTATAGTAACGCGTTCACGCCAAGGAGCCGTCTATGCGCCAGAAACCCACCGTACTCGCCCGCGAGATCGTCGCCACCAGCCGATTGTTCTGTGTCGAAGAGCTGAAGTTGCGCTTTTCCAACGGTGTGGAGCGCACTTACGAGCGTCTGGTCAGCAAGGGTGCCGGTTATGGCGCGGTGATGATCGTGGCGATGCTCGACGCGGACCATGCAGTGCTGGTGGAGGAATACTGCGGTGGCACCGATGCCTACGAATTGTCCCTGCCTAAAGGCTTGATCGAGCCGGGCGAAGACGTGCTGGCGGCGGCCGAGCGGGAGCTCAAGGAAGAGGCCGGGTATGGCGCACGGCAACTGGAGCATCTGACCGAGTTGTCGTTGTCCCCCGGCTATATGAGCCAGAAGATCCAGGTGGTACTGGCCACCGATTTGTACGAAGAGCGTTTGGAGGGTGACGAGCCCGAGCCGATGGGGATGGACAAGATCAACCTGCGGGAATTGTCGGCATTGGCGCAGAACCCGCGATTCACCGAGGGCCGTGCCTTGGCGGCGCTGTATCTGGCTCGTGATTTGTTGATCCAGCGCGGTATTTTTCAATTATGAGTGAGATGCACATGAACTTTCCCCATCCGTTGATGGCACCGGTGGTTGAGCTGGCATTGAAGGCTGGCGAGGCGATCCTGCCGTTCTGGCGCGTCAACGTTGCCGTGACGGCAAAGTCCGATGATTCCCCGGTCACGGCTGCCGACATGGCCGCTCACCATGTGATTTTGGCCGGGCTGACGGCGCTGGATCCGAGTATTCCGGTGCTGTCCGAAGAGGATGCCAACATCCCCCGGAGTGTGCGCGCCGGTTGGCAGCGTTGGTGGCTGGTTGACCCGCTGGATGGGACCAAGGAGTTCATCTCCGGCAGTGAAGAGTTCACCGTCAACATCGCACTGATTGAGCAGGGGCGTGTGGTGTTCGGCGTGGTGTCGATGCCGACTAACGGGCGTTTTTATGTCGGCGGTGCCGGGTTGGGCGCCTGGCGTGGCGATAAAGGCGCCGAGCCGTTGCCGATCCAGGTTCGCGAAGTGCCAGCTGCGGGTGAAGCCTTCACGGTGGTCGCCAGTCGTCGGCATTCAAGCCCTGAGCAGGAGCGATTGCTCGCGGGTTTGAGCAACAGTCTGGGTGAGCTGCAGCTGGCGAATATCGGCAGCTCGCTGAAGTTTTGCCTGCTGGCGGAAGGGGCGGCGGATTGTTATCCGCGATTGGCGCCGACTTCGCAGTGGGACACTGCCGCGGCTCAAGGTGTTCTGGAAGGCGCGGGCGGTGAGGTACTGGACTTGAGCGGCGCGCCGTTTTGTTATCCGGCGCGAGAATCGTTGCTGAACGAGTTCTTCCTGGCGCTGCCGGCTAAAGCGGCATGGCGGGAGAAACTATTGGCGCTCGCTCGGGCGTAAAGATCAAGAGATCGCAGCCTCGTTGCACTCGACAGCTCCTACAGGG
>NZ_JBYVYM010000016.1:0-144445 GCF_058148225.1 Pseudomonas sp. DF5 | reverse complement strand
AGGCTCGTAGTGACGACCAGGATCTGACGGATACACAACCTGCGACACCCCGCCACGCCACGACCTTGGTCGACACTGACTAACTCAGGCGGTCATGCGAGACTGTCTGGATCGGGCGCAGTCCCGGATGTCTTTTGTCTGGAGTTCCCATGTCGCTGTCCACCGGGCTGATCGCCACTGTCGCCCTGGCCTATATGGCCATCCTGTTCGCCATCGCCTTTTACGGCGACCGTCGCAGCACGCCGTTGCCGCCACGGGTGCGTGCCTGGGTGTACAGCCTGTCACTGGCGGTTTATTGCACCAGCTGGACGTTCTTTGGCGCCGTGGGCCAGGCGGCCGAACAACTCTGGTCATTCCTGCCGATCTACCTCGGGCCGATCCTGCTGCTGGTGTGTGCGCCGTGGGTCCTGCAAAAAATGGTGATGATCAGCAAACAGGAGAACATCACCTCCATCGCCGACTTCATCGCCGCCCGCTACGGTAAATCCCAGTCCCTGGCGGTAGTCGTCGCGCTGATCTGCCTAGTCGGCGTACTGCCCTACATCGCCTTGCAGCTCAAGGGCATCGTGCTGGGCGTGAACCTGTTGATCGGCGCCGGTGCCGACGCCATGGGCACACGTGCCCAGGACACTGCGCTGATCGTATCTTTGGTACTGGCGCTGTTCACCATCGTCTTCGGTACCCGCAACCTCGACGCCACGGAGCACCACCGCGGCATGGTGCTGGCGATTGCCTTTGAATCGCTGGTCAAGCTGTTTGCTTTTCTCGCAGTCGGCGCGTTCGTGACCTACGGCCTGTACGACGGTTTCGACGATCTGTTCGACCAGGCCATGCTCGCCCCGCGCCTGGAAGCGTACTGGAAGGAAACCATTAACTGGCCGTCCATGGTGGTGCAGACCGGTGTGGCGATGATGGCGATCATCTGCCTGCCCCGGCAGTTTCACGTGACCGTGGTGGAGAACATCGACCCCCAGGATTTGCGCCTGGCCAAGTGGGTGTTCCCGACGTATCTGGCGCTGGCGGCGCTGTTTGTGGTGCCGATTGCACTGGCCGGTCAGATGTTGCTGCCCAGTTCGGTGCTGCCGGACTCATTCGTTATCAGCCTGCCTCTGGCCCAGTCTCACCCTGCCCTGGCGATGCTGGCGTTTATCGGCGGCGCTTCGGCGGCCACCGGCATGGTGATCGTCGCCAGCGTGGCGCTGTCGACCATGCTCTCCAACGACATGCTGCTGCCATGGTTGCTACGGCGCAACAACGCCGAGCGGCCATTTGAAGTGTTCCGCCAGTGGATGCTTTCAGTGCGCCGGGTGAGCATCGTGGTCATTCTGCTGCTGGCCTACGTCAGCTATCGCCTGCTGGGCTCGACCGCGAGCCTGGCGACCATCGGCCAGATCGCCTTCGCCGCCGTGACCCAACTGGCTCCGGCCATGCTCGGTGCGCTGTATTGGAAACAGGCTAACCGTCGTGGCGTGTTCGCCGGGCTGGCCACCGGCACGTTCCTCTGGTTCTACACGCTGGTGTTGCCGATTGCCGCCAACAGTCTCGGCTTGCCCTTGAGCAGTTTTCCGGGCCTGGCCTGGCTGCAAAGCAACCCGCTGAACCTGCCGATCACGCCGCTGACTCAAGGTGTGGTGTTATCCCTGGCGGGTAACTTCACCTTGTTCGCCTGGGTCTCGATGCTGTCACGCACGCGGGTTTCGGAGCACTGGCAGGCCGGTCGTTTCATCGGCCAGGAAATCAGCCCCCGCCCCAGCGCCCGCTCGATGCTGGCCGTACAAATCGACGACTTGCTGCAACTGGCCGCCCGTTTTGTCGGCGAAGAACGGGCCCGTCAGAGCTTCATCCGTTTCGCCTACCGTCAGGGCAAAGGCTTCAACCCGAACCAGAACGCCGACGGTGAATGGATCGCCCATACCGAACGCTTGCTGGCCGGTGTACTCGGCGCCTCTTCGACTCGGGCGGTGGTAAAAGCCGCCATCGAAGGTCGGGAAATGCAACTGGAGGATGTCGTACGGATCGCCGACGAAACCTCGGAAGTGCTGCAGTTCAACCGCGCCCTGCTGCAAGGCGCCATCGAGAACATCACCCAGGGCATCAGCGTGGTCGACCAGTCGTTGAAACTGGTGGCCTGGAACCGGCGTTACCTGGAGCTGTTCAACTACCCCGACGGTTTGATCAGCGTCGGCCGGCCGATTGCCGACATTATTCGCTACAACGCCGAACGCGGCCTGTGTGGCCCCGGCGAAGCGGAAGTGCATGTCGCCCGCCGCTTGCACTGGATGCGTCAGGGCCGCGCCCATACCTCCGAGCGACTGTTCCCCAACGGCCGAGTGATCGAGCTGATCGGCAACCCGATGCCCGGCGGCGGTTTCGTCATGAGTTTCACCGACATCACTGCGTTCCGCGAGGCCGAACAAGCGCTGACCGAAGCCAATGAAGGCCTTGAGCGGCGGGTCGCCGAACGGACCCACGAACTGTCGCAACTCAACCTTGCCCTGACCGAAGCCAAGGGCACCGCCGAATCGGCCAACCAGTCGAAAACCCGTTTTCTGGCCGCCGTCAGCCATGACTTGATGCAACCGCTGAACGCCGCGCGGCTGTTCTCTGCCGCCCTCTCCCATCAGGAAGAAGGTTTG
The DNA here is from genome assembly GCF_058148225.1 of Pseudomonas sp. DF5. Lineage (NCBI taxonomy): Bacteria > Pseudomonadati > Pseudomonadota > Gammaproteobacteria > Pseudomonadales > Pseudomonadaceae > Pseudomonas > Pseudomonas sp. DF5. The sequence goes on along the minus strand of NZ_JBYVYM010000016.1, from coordinate 141,809 downwards.
TCCGGCGAAGCGCAGAAGCTGGTTCATCACCTGGACAGCTCACTGCGTTCGGCCGAAGACCTGATCAGTGATCTACTGGATATTTCCCGCCTGGAAAGCGGCAAGATCAACCCTGATCGCAAGCCCTTCGTGCTCAATGAGTTGTTTGACACGCTAGGTGCCGAGTTCAAGGCATTAGCTCAGGAACAGGGGCTGAAATTCCGCGTCCGGGGCAGCACGCTACGGGTCGACAGCGACATCAAACTGCTGCGCCGGATCCTGCAGAACTTCCTGACCAATGCCTTCCGCTACGCCAAAGGCCCCGTGCTGCTAGGTGCTCGGCGGCGCAACGGCGAGCTGTGCCTGGAGGTCTGGGACCGTGGGCCGGGCATTCCGGAAGACAAACAACAGGTGATTTTCGAAGAGTTCAAACGTCTCGACAGCCACCAGACCCGGGCCGAGAAAGGTCTGGGCCTGGGACTGGCGATTGCCGATGGGTTGTGTCGCGTGCTGGATCACACGTTGCGCGTGCGCTCCTGGCCGGGTCGCGGCAGCGTGTTCAGTGTCAGCGTGCCGTTGGCTCGGGCACAAGCCTCGACGCCGGCCAAGGTTGCCGAGCTCAATGGTCACTTGCTCAGCGGTGCACAGGTGCTATGTATCGATAACGAAGACAGCATCCTGATCGGCATGAACAGCCTGCTCACGCGCTGGGGCTGCCAGGTCTGGACCGCGCGCAACCGTGATGAATGCGCAACGCTGCTCAGCGACGGGATGCGTCCGCAGTTGGCGCTGGTGGATTACCACCTGGACGATGGCGAGACCGGTACCGACTTGATGGCGTGGTTGCGCACGCAACTGGGCGAGCCGGTGCCGGGAGTGGTGATCAGCGCCGATGGACGGCCGGAGACGGTGGCCCGGGTGCATGCAGCGGGTCTCGATTACCTGGCCAAACCGGTTAAGCCGGCGGCATTGCGGGCGTTGTTGAGTCGGCATTTGCCGTTGTAGTACGGCAGGTCGGATTCCTGGAGTGGGGCAAATGACGTTTTCGCGAGCAAGCCCGCATGGTTCACCATTTGTGCAACAACGCAAATCCACTGTGGGAGCGGGCTTGCTCGCGAAGCTTTTCGGCTACTCGGGCAACTCGGCCAAGCCATCGACATCCGTCATCGCCCGCTCCAGCAGATCCGCTGGCAAGCTCTTGCTGGCCCGCGCGCCAAGCAACTTGAGTTGTTCGCTGCGACTGACCAGGTTGCCACGGCCCTCTGTCAGCTTGTTGCGGGCAGAGCTGTAGGCCTTGTCCAGTTGCTGCAAGCGATTGCCGACCTCATCCAGATCCTGAATGAACAACACGAACTTGTCGTACAGCCACCCCGCGCGCTCGGCGATTTCCCGGGCGTTCTGGCTCTGGCGCTCTTGCTTCCACAGGCTGTCGATGACCCGCAAAGTGGCCAGCAACGTGGTCGGACTGACGATCACGATGTTGCGGTCGAAGGCCTCCTGAAACAACGTCGGCTCAGCTTGCAACGCTGCGGAAAACGCTGCTTCGATCGGGACGAAGAGCAGGACGAAATCCAGACTGTGTAAACCATCGAGCCGCTTATAGTCCTTGCCGGCCAGGCCTTTGACATGATTGCGCAGGGACAGCACGTGCTGCTTGATGGCGATCTGGCCGATGCCGTCGTCTTCGGCGGCCACATATTGCTGATAAGCCGTGAGGCTGACCTTGGAGTCGACCACGACCTGCTTGTCGCCGGGCAGGTAAATAATCACATCCGGCTGGAATCGCTCGCCATCCGGCCCCTTGAGATTGACCTGGGTCTGGTACTCACGCCCCTTTTCCAGGCCCGCATGCTCAAGCACCCGCTCGAGAATCAGCTCACCCCAATTGCCTTGGGTTTTCTGCCCTTTCAAGGCGCGAGTGAGGTTGGTGGCTTCATCGCTCAGGCGTAGGTTCAGTTGTTGCAGCCGCTCCAGTTCCTTGGCCAGGGAAAAGCGCTCGCGGGCTTCGGCCTGATAACTTTCTTCGACGCGTTTTTCGAATGACTGGATGCGCTCCTTCAACGGATCGAGCAATTGCCCCAGACGCTGCTGACTGGTTTCGGCAAAACGCTGTTCGCGCTCGTCGAAGATCTTGCCCGCCAGCTCGGCGAATTGCGCGCGCAACTCGTCTCGCGAGCCTTGCAGGTCGTTGAGGCGCTGCTGATGGCTTTCCTGCTGCTCACGCAACTCGGCGTTGAGGGAGGCAGCCTGGGCATCGAGGCGACGCAGCTCAGCTTCTTTGCCGGCGCGCTCAATGTTCCAGGCGTGGGCTGCGTCGCGAGCATCATCGCGTTCGATCTGCAGCAGTTCGACTTCGCGGCGCAGGGCGGCCAGATCGGCCTGTTTAGCGGCGTTGGCCTGGCTCAGGTCAGCAACTTCATCACGACAGGTGTCGAGTTGGGCACTCAAGCCGTCCTGCGTCAGTTGGGCCATGGCCAGGCGCTCTTCCAGCAACGCCAGTTCGGCCTGCCCGGCACTCGCCCGACGCTGAAGTTGCCAGGCCAGTACCAGTAATGGCAGCGCAGCGCCCGCCAGCCCCAGCAATGCGCTGGTCAAATCCATCGCCATAGCCACTCCTGCCGATTAGATAAAGCGTGAAGGTTAACCAAGGCGTCAGGTCTTGGACAGCTCAGTCTTCGATCAGGCCGAGCTCCTGCCGGGCGCGTCGGTCCCCTGCACGTGCGGCCTGGCGCAACAACTCCTGGCCAATACGGCGATCCCGGGCGTTCCCGCATTCGCGGCACATCAATTGACCGAGACGGCTTTGCGCGGCCACCACCCCTTCACGGGCAGGCTGCTTGAGCAAACGTCCGGCGAAGTGTTTGACGTTGGGGTTTTCGCCCAGGCGCGGGCTGTCCAGTAGCCACTCGGCCACACGCATTGAAAAGCGCTTGGGTGGGTTAATGCTGGAGGATGTTGAAGCAGCGGAGACTGGTACTGAGCGAAACTTCATAAAGCACTGTGGGGCGAATCGGAAGGCGCGCCACTCTACTCTTTTTTTCGCACAGGTAAAGTCGAAAAAAGCCTGCACGCCCGTCCTAGAGCAAGCGCTCGGGACAATCCACAGAAGCTGTGGATAACTCAGTGGACAACCGCCCTTGAACTCGCGCAAAGCCGTATGGAATGGGGCTCGCAGTCAAACTGACGATTTTTTCACCAGTAAAAAAAAGCGATGTTTTTCATTGACTTAAATTTTCGTTACAGGCACCCACCCTCGATGAAGCAAGGATGACAGTGGGATGACCATCCCTGCAACTTATGTGCACAAGTACCTGCGAGATGGTTATGTCGGTGCGCTTTTTCGGCACGTTTTTTGGTAACGCCTGGGGATAAACCCGGCAACCCGTGCCACAGATTGATCCTGGCTCGATCGCCCTCTCGGATCAACGGCCGGTTTTTGGGCTATTGCAGGGCACGTGTCGACTGATGACATTTTCCGGCCGCTCTTGCGGATGTGATTGACCGGCACTCCAGCGTTTTTTTGTGACCGGGCTTCCCTTCGCTCATTCAATCCGTTAGTATCCGCGGCGTTAGTACCAAGCTGAAAGTCAATTCTGGTCGAACAACTCCCCCCGGTCAGCCTTCCCTGAGAGAAGCCTTCACCGACAAAGCGGGATCGACCACCTCGATGGTTTCCAGGTAAATCTTGCGCCAACACAGCCTTTGAATCGAAAGCAAAGGGTGTTGCGAAGTTCACTTACTCTGACCGAACCAACCTGCAAATTGATCAGGATCTTCACCCCGGGCCCAGAACCTTTGCCCCTGATGTGTTGCCTGCCCTCCTAAGTACCTACCTGCCAGCCCAAGCGCGCCAACTTATCAGCGCTTCAAACTGGCTGCTTTGTTCCAGTCGGGTTCTTCGTTCGACCAATGGTGGTCGTCGTCACTGGAACGTTTTAATTTTGCACGGTTCTTATCCGTGTCGCTTGTAGGAACACCCGATTATGTCTACTCAAATCCACGCCCAGGATGCCATTCGCACCCTAACCAACGCTTTTGCACCAATGAACTGCCTGATCATGGCCGCTCGCAAAGGCTGCTTCAGCTTTACCCTGGTCAACGAACACGGCATCGCTCGTCACAGCGAACGCCTGTACCCCGATCAATACTCCAGCGCCGAACCGCTGCAGGCTGTGATCGAACGTACTCGCCAGGCACTGGTTGCCTGAGGCACCAGAAAAGCTGAAAACCTCAAAGGCCCTGCTGAAAAGCGGGGCTTTTTATTGCCCGATATTTCGATTTTTGCCCCTACTGCCTAAGCACTAACCGATATAACGGTTATAACTCGAAGCCGGAAATATTTTAAAAACAGTCCTTTACAGCAAAATAATGACACTACACTTCAACTCAAGCGGCTTGATCCGCTTCCGGCGAGCCTGATTCGATCCACAGCTGCCAAGGCCCCCTTCAGGTATCGCCGACCACTTGATGTTTCGAGGGCATTATGGGTATCGCTGCCAGCGAACTGTGCCGTTATGTGATCCGTCCGACATTGATTTACCTCGGACGCCATAGCGCAACTGCCGAATCCCTGCTGCTGGGCATCGCCGCCAGTCAGTCAGCCCTTGGTTCAGCCCTGCATGACCGCCGTGGACACGGCCTGTACCGGATCGCCGAACCCCGCCACCAGGCTCTCTGGGATCACTACCTGGCCCTGGACCCGGAACGGGCGAGCCTGGTCCGCGGCCTGGCCAGCCAGCACGCTTTTCTCAGCGGACCGCACCTGGAATTGACCGTTAACCTGCGTTACGCCACCGCCATCGCCTGGCTGCTGGTAGAAGAACAGAACACCCCCCTCCCCGCCTCCGATGACTTGTTGGGAATGGCCCGAATCTGGCGCCAGATCTTCCAGCCCCAAGGTCGTCTGCGAGATTTCACCTACGCCTGGCAAACCTGTGTTTCACCAATGAATCAGGTCGCCTGCTGACCCGCCTGTTTGCAAAGTTCGCATAACTTGTCGCGATTCTGGTCGGATTGTCCTACAAAACCGCTCTAAATCAAGCGATACAGGCTATGGCGTCCGGACGAAAATGTTGGTAATTTTCGCCCCGGTGATCACCAGGAGTTCTAATAATGAAAAAAGTAATGCTCAAAACCACCCTTAGCCTCGCCGTTGCCTTGGCATCCACCCAGATCTTCGCCAGTGGCTTTGCCCTCAACGAACAAAGCATCAGCGGGATGGGGACAGGTTTTGCCGGGCGATCTTCTTCTGCCGACGACGCATCCACTGTTTTTGGTAACCCAGCCGGCATGTCTCGCCTCAAGCGCGAACAAGTGACCGGCGGTGTTGCATTTATCGACGCGCACGCTGACATCAGTGATGCCAGCTCCCGCCCGAATGGTGGTACCAACAAAGGTGACATGGTCCCTTTCATGGGCGTGCCCATGGGCTACTACGTAAAGCCACTCGATGACCAGTGGGCAGTCGGTTTCGGCGTCTACGCTCCATTCGGTCTGGTGACCGACTACGAGAACGGCTTCGCCGGCCGTTACTTCGGCAGTAAAAGCGAAGTCAAAATCGTGACTCTCCAGCCAACCATCAGCTACGCCTTCAACGACAAGGTGTCGATCGGTTTCGGTCCGACCATCAACCGCATTGACGGCACCCTGGAATCGAACCTGTCGCTAAACCCGCGCGCAGCGGACGGTAACGTCAAGATCAAAGGTGACGACACCGCGCTGGGGTATAACATCGGCATCTTGGTACAAGCGACCGACAGCACTCGCGTTGGCCTGACCTACCACTCGAAAGTGAAGTACAAGCTCGAAGGTGACACCAAGGTCAACTACAGTCTCCTCGGGGCTCTGGGTCAGAACCCTAACCAGAAGTACGATGCATCCCTGGACATAACGACTCCTGAATCGGTTGATATCTCGCTCACTCATCAACTGGATGACAAGTGGACCCTCTACGCGGGCAGCACTTGGACTCGCTGGAGCCGCCTGAAAGAAATCTCCGTTGAGAACAGTGGCGTTCCTGCTGCCCTGAACGGCCGTTTTGGTACCATCACCGAAGAACAGAACTGGCATGACACCTGGGCTCACGCCATCGGTGCTTCGTACCAGTTGAACAAACAATGGGTTCTGCGTACCGGTCTGTCCGTCGACCAAGCACCAACCAACAACGAAAACCGCTCCCCGCGCATTCCAACTGGTGATCGCAAGATTTTCAGCCTGGGCGCCGGCTGGAGCCCGACCGACGACCTGACCATCGACGTAGCGTACTCGTACCTGCGCGAAGAGTCGGTCAAGGTCAACAACAGCAACGGCCGCCAGAGCTACAACGCCAAGTATGAAAACTGGGCGAACGGTTTCGGTGTAGGCGCGACCTACCGTTTCTGATCATTCACGACGAACCTGAACCCCTCGCCGCCTGAATTGAAAAAGCCCCGCACTCTTGTACAGAGGCGGGGCTTTTTAGTGCGCGTCGATCAGGGTTTCGAGGCCAGGGCTTTCTCCACCGCCTCGATGAACTCGGGATTGTCGGGCTTGGTCAAGCTGGAGAAATTGGCGATCACGTTGCCTTGGCGATCGACCACGTATTTGTAGAAATTCCACTTCGGCGAACTGCTTTGCTCGGCAAGGACCTTGAACAAATGCGTGGCGTCATCGCCGCGGACTTTCTGCGGTTCGGTCATGGTGAAGGTCACGCCGTAATTCACATAACAGACCTTGGCAGTCTCTGCACCATCCTTGGACTCTTGCCTGAAGTCATTGGATGGAACACCGACCACCTCAAGCCCTTGATCCTTGTAGCGCTGATACAGCGCCTCAAGACCTTTGAACTGCGGGGCGAAGCCACAGAAGCTTGCGGTATTGACCACCACCAACGGTTTGCCGGCGAAGCGCTGGCACAAATCGATGGATTCCTTGGCGCGCAGCTTCGGCAATGAGCCTTGCAACAGCTCCGGGCATTCTGCTGCCTGAGCCAGTCCGGAAAAAACCATCAGCAACGCAGGAACTGCAAGCCAGCGCATCGGCATGTCGGTGCATCCTTGAGCAATCGTCAGAACGCGAAACTACTCGCCTTCGCCGCTCGCTAGCAAGCAGCTTGCTAGCAAGCCCCCATGCCCAGCTGCATCAATGCCAGACCACCCTGACGCCAGCCCCACCAAGCCAGGGCCAGCAGCAATGCGCCGACGGCGATGGCAGCCATCCGCGGCCAGAGACTGTTCATGCAGCACTCACCTGGGTTCGCAGGCGCGCCACCGGCTGCTCCCGTACTGGCCAGTTCAGGGCTGCGGCCATCAGACTCAAGAGAATCGCCACCTGCCAGATCAAGTCGTAGCTCCCGGTTCGGTCATACACCACTCCACCCAACCAGCCGCCGAGGAACGAGCCCAGTTGGTGGAACAGGAAAACAATCCCACCCAGCATGGACAGATTTCGTACACCGAACAAGGTTGCCACCGTGCCGTTGGTCAAGGGTACCGTCGACAACCAGAGGAAACCCATGGCCATGCCGAACAAATAGGCCGTGACCTGAGTGACGGGCGCCCAGAGGAACAGCGCAATCACCACCGCCCGCAACAGATACAGGCCGGTGAGCAAGCGCGGCTTGGACATCCGCCCGCCAAGCCAGCCTGCAGTATAAGTACCGAAGATATTGAACAGCCCGATCAGCGCCAGCACCGTGGTGCCGACGGAGGCTGGCAGGTGTTGATCCACCAGGTACGCCGGCAGGTGCACACCGATGAACACCACTTGAAAACCGCAGACAAAAAAGCCGAACGCCAACAACCAGAACCCTGAATGGGAGCAGGCTTCGTGTAGCGCTTCAGAGAGGGTTTGCTCATGCCCGAGCACCGGCAACGGTTTGTCTTTAAGCATGCTCACCAGCGGCACGATCAATGCCACCAGCAGGCCCAGCACCAGCAATGCCGCCGACCAGCCCAACCAGCCGATCAGCCCTAGCGTACCGGGCAACATGGCGAATTGACCGAAGGAACCGGCAGCGCTGGCGATCCCCATGCCCATGCTGCGTTTTTCCGGTGGTACGGCACGGCCGACCACGCCGAGGATCACCGAGAACGAGGTGCCGGACAGACCGATACCGATCAACAACCCGGCACTCAAGGACAAGGTCACCGCCGAATCGGACAGCCCCATGAACATCAGGCCCAGGGCGTACAGAACACCACCGATCAACACCACCTTCGCGGCACCAAAGCGGTCGGCCAATGCACCGGTGAATGGCTGCGCCAGGCCCCAGATCAGGTTCTGCAGGGCAATGGCGAAGGCAAATACTTCGCGGCCCCAGCCGAATTCGGCACTCATCGGCGCCAGAAACAGCCCGAAGCCGTGTCGCACCCCCAGGGACAACGCCAGAATCAGCGCACTGCCCAACAGCACCCAACCGCACGTACGCCACATCGATGTCATTATTATTCTCCGGTAGCGGGTATATACCCGCTTAAGATCGAAAAAACTGGCCTCAAGCCAGTTCGTCCAGCAGTTTCAGCAAGGTTTCACGCTTCTCGGCACCCAGACGGTCGATCAACCGCTGCTGCGCCGCTTCCCAGGCCGGCAAGGCCGCCGCCAGACGTTCGCGCCCTGTCTCGGTGAGCAGGACGATGCGATTGCGCATGTCTTCGCCCTCGACCAGCGTCACCAGACCTTCACCCTCCAGCACCCGCAGATTGCGCCCCAGGGTGCTGCGATCCAGGCCCATGGCCTCGGCCAGCGTCGAGATGCTCGGCTGATCCAGACGTTGCAGATTGCACAGCAGAGAATACTGGGCAACGTTGATCCCGAAGCCATCGAGAGCGCCGTCGTAATGCCTGCTGACGCCACGAGCGGCGCGACGCAGGTTAGTGCACAAACATTGAGAAGGAAGCATGGTGCGTGTATATACCCGCGGTTAAATGAAAGCAAATATTTCGACACATTTTACCTGTAGCAGCTGGCGAAGCCTGCGTTCGGCTGCGCAGCAGTCGTAAAATCAGAACTTGCGGTGCATCAGGCAGACCGCCTCAGCCGAACTCGCGACTGCTTCGCAGCCGAACGCAGCCTCGCGAGCTCGGCAGCTGCTACAAAGAGCGTGCTGCACCTGAATCCGCTTAGCGGGCTGACAAGCCTCGCCTCTACGAAAATTCAGAGCAGCGCCAATCCCACCAGCAACGCCACTTCCAGCAACTCCAGCAACGCCCCTGCCGTATCGCCAGTCGTCCCGCCCAATCGCCGCATCATGACTTGCCGCAACCAGACAAACACCACAGCTGCCAGCGCAAGCGCCCACACACCGCTGAGGCCCGCGATCAACACACACGCCACCGCACTGATCACCAATACCTGTTTCCCGGCCAAACGCGGCAGATGATCGGCCAGCGCCTGCCCCAATCCACCAGGACGCACGTAAGGTGTGGTCAGGAATAATCCCAACAGCGCGCTACGAGCAATCAGTGGGGCGATGATCAGCACCACGCTGTGCTGCCGCTCGATCAACGCCAGCAACGCAGCGAACTTGAGCAGCAATACCAGCACCAGCGTTACCACCGCGATCGGCCCGCTACGCGGGTCTTTCATGATCGTGAGAGTGCGCTCACGGTCGCCATAACCACCGAGCCACGCATCGGCGCTATCGGCCAGGCCATCCAGGTGCAACGCTCCGCTGAGCAACACCCACACAGTCAATAACAGTGCGGCATGAAGCAACAACGGCGCGCCCTGCAACAGCCCATTCAGCGCCCACAGAATGGCGCCGAACAGCACGCCGACCAGCGGATAAAACAGCAGCGACCGGCCCAACTCCTCGGGCGTCGGCATGCCCGGCAGGCGAATCGGCAGGCTGCTGAGAAATTGCAGGGCGATCCAGAACGGCAACATGATCAGATCACTTCCCTTAACAAGGCGCCGGATTCAACCGTCAACGAGAACAACGCGCCATGGCCGACCTCAACGTTGAGCAACTGCTCACGCGGCAATCCGCGCGCTTGCGCCAGCAACAATCGCATGACGCCGCCATGGCTGATCAGCAGGACCCGCTCACCCGCATAGGCCGCGTGCAACCGCTCAATGGCCGCCAACACCCGAGTCGAAAAGTCGGCAACCGGCTCACCATCAGGCGGCGTAAACGAATAGGGATCGGCCCAGAACAAGCCCAATGCCTCGGCACTGGTTTCCATCAGCGCCGCGGCGCTCTGCCCTTCCCAAGCGCCGAAGTGCAGCTCTTGCAGATCCTTTTCCAGCTGCACCGGCAACCCCAGTTGCGTCCCAAGCTCTTCAGCAAAGCGTGCGCAACGCTGCAACGGCGAGCTGACCAAGCGATCCCAAGGGCCCTGCTCGACCACCGCAGCGCGCATCTGCTCCCAGCCCTTGCCGGTCAGCACATCGTCGAGGCTGCCACGCAGGCCGCCACCGAGTTCGGTTTCGCCATGACGCAACAGGTCCAGGCGCAAGGTCATGCCGGGCGATCCGCCACTGCGGCTTCGGCGAATGTTGCCATCTGCCCGTGCAGGTCGCAGGCCAGGCGCAGCAATGGCACGGCCAACGCCGCACCACTGCCCTCGCCCAACCGCAGGCCGAGGTCCAGCAACGGCTCGGCATTCAGGGTTTCCAGCACATGGCGATGACCCGGCTCGGCACCACGATGACCGAACAGCAACCACTCACGACAGGCCGGATTCAGACGCACCGCCACCAGCGCGGCGACGCTGCAAATAAACCCGTCGACCAACACCGCGACACCTTCCTGAGCACAAGCCAGGTACGCGCCAACCAGCGCAGCGATTTCGAAACCGCCGAGGTTGAACAAGGTTTGCAGCGCATCGCCATGCTGAGCGCCATGCAACGCCAAGGCGCGCTCGATAACCTGGGCTTTGTGGCTGACACCCGCCGCGTTCAATCCGGTGCCCGGCCCGGTCAGGTGCACCACCGGGCAATCGAGCAAAGCACAAGCCAACGCGCTGGCCGCCGTGGTGTTGCCGATGCCCATTTCGCCACCGATGAACAATTGCGCGCCTGCTGCAATGGCGCGCTGCACACTGTCGCGACCAGCCTGCAAGGCGAGTTCGCCCTGGGCCTGAGTCATCGCCGGGCCCTGGACGAAATTCGCCGTGCCCGGGCCGATGTTCAGGTGACGCACACCCGGCAGATTCAACGACGGCGTAACGGTGCCGAGGTCGACCACTTCAAGGGACGCCCCCAACTGCCGCGCCAACACGCTGATCGCCGCGCCGCCGCTGACGAAGTTGTGCAGCATCTGCCCGGTGACTTCCTGCGGAAACGCCGACACGCCTTCGGCGACCACGCCATGGTCACCGGCAAAAATCGCGATCCACAGCTGATCGAGGGTCGGCTTGACCTGCCCCTGCAACCCGGCCAGTTGCACCGCCACCGCTTCGAGCTGGCCGAGGGAACCGGCAGGCTTGGTCAGTTGCTGTTGACGCGCCAGCGCCTGTTCGACCACTTGCGCATCGATTGGCTTGCATGGGTTCAGCCACCAGGAGTGAGTCATAACGCAGTTCCTTTCAAAGTCAGGGGCAGGCCGGCGACGGTCAGGACGACACGTTGGCAGCGCTCGGCCAGGGCTTGATGCAGCCAACCGGCTTCATCGACATAGCGGCGAGTCAATTCGCCCAGCGGCACGACACCCATTCCGGTCTCGTTGCTGACAAAAATGATTTCACCCGGCAACGACGCCAGGCAGTCCAGCAGGGCTTCGCGCTCGGCCGACAGGCGCTCGGAGTTATCGAGCATCAGCAGATTGGTCAGCCACAGCGTCAGGCAATCCACCAGCAGGCAACGGTCGGAACTGGCGCTTTCGCGCAACACGCGGGCCAGTTGCAGCGGTTCTTCGATCAACGCCCATTCGGCCGGACGGCGGGCACGGTGATGGGCCACCCGCTCGTTCATTTCACCATCCAGAGGTTGGCTGGTGGCGATGTAGGTGACGTGGAGCTGACTGCCTGTCGCCAGCTTTTCAGCCAGACGACTTTTGCCGGAGCGGGCGCCGCCGAGGATCAGTTGCAGCATGGTTCATTCCTTCAAATGTGCGGTGTAGTGACGGGTCTCTTCGCGGGCAAGCCTCGCTCCTACACGGAATATGCGTTTCCCCTGTAGGAGCGAGGCTTGCCCGCGAAGGCATCCTCAAAATCACCTCAAAAACCGCAGAGCTCACGCAACAGCGAGGTATCCAGATGCTTCTCCACCAGATCCGCCAACCGCTCGATATCGCGCTCGCGCAACCCGTGGTAATCCACTTCCTGCACATCCTGCAAACCGGCCCAGCGCAACAGCGCACTGCACGCGGGTGGTGATTCGAACAAGCCATGCAGATAGGTACCGAAAATCTGCCCATCCGCACTTTGCGCACCATCGCAGCGACCATCGTCCAGCTGCACGGCGGCATTTTCCAGCGCCGGCCCGGTGGTCACGCCGGCATGAATTTCATAGCCGCTGACCTGCGCATCTTCCAGTGCCAGACGCCCACGTACGTTGCGCAACTGCTTCTCTTCTTCAAGCTGCGTTTCGAACGCCAGCAAACCCAAACCGGTACTGGAACCCGCTGCGCCTTCGAGGCCCAGAGGGTCATGCACCTGCTCACCGAGCATTTGCAGGCCACCGCAGATTCCCAGCACTTTGCCGCCGTAGCGCAAGTGCCGTGCGATTGCCGAGTCCCAGCCATTGCTCCGCAGGTACGCGAGGTCGCTGCGCACGCTTTTCGAGCCAGGGAGAATTATCAGGTCGGCCGACGGAATTGCCTGGCCGGGGCCGATGAATTGCAGGTCCACTTGCGGATGCAGACGCAGTGGATCGAAATCGGTGTGGTTGCTGATGCGCGGCAGTACCGGCACCACCACTTTAAGCACTTGCTGGACCTTATCGGTCTGACGTTGATCGAGGCCGTCCTCGGCCTCCAGGTGCAGGTCCATCACATAAGGCAACACGCCGATCACTGGTTTGCCGGTGCGCGCTTCCAGCCAGTCCAGACCTGGTTGCAGCAAGGCGATGTCGCCGCGAAAACGGTTGATGATGAAGCCTTTGACCCGCGCCTGTTCACTCGGCGACAGCAGCTCCAGCGTACCGACCAAATGCGCGAAAACCCCACCGCGATTGATGTCGGCAATCAGCACAACCGGGCAGTCCACCGCCTCGGCAAACCCCATGTTGGCGATGTCGCCGGCGCGCAGGTTGATCTCAGCCGGCGAGCCCGCCCCTTCAACCATCACCAGCGGATACGCCGCGCTCAGCCGTTCATGGGAGGCCAGCACCGCCTGCATGGCGATGGTTTTGTAGTCGTGATAGGCGACCGCATTCATGGTGGTGACGGCGCGACCATGGATGATCACTTGGGCGCCGGTGTCGCTGTTGGGCTTGAGCAGCACCGGGTTCATGTCGGTGTGCGGCTCAAGGTTTGAAGCCTGGGCCTGTACCGCCTGAGCGCGACCGATCTCGCCACCGTCGGCGGTCACCGCACTGTTGAGGGCCATGTTCTGCGGCTTGAACGGCACCACGCTCACGCCTTGGCGCGTGACCCAGCGACACAGCGCCGTCACCAGCGTGCTTTTACCGGCGTCGGAGGTGGTGCCCTGCACCATCAACGTTGTCATGGGTTTTCCTTGGCATAGGTTTGCAGGGCTTGTTCGAGGCGCGACCAGTCCGCTTCATCCGCAGGTAAACCAAAACGCAGGCTGCTGTTGTGGGTGAACAATCGCAGCAGAATGCCGCGCCGGGCCATGAATTCATGCAGCGCTTCGGCGCGCTCGGTGATCAGCCACTGGAACAACGCGCAACCGCCCTGAGGCTTGAAACCATACTGCTCAAGCAGCAACGCCAGACGCTCGCCAGCTTCGTCAGTGCGAATGCGCTGTCGGGTGTGCCCGTGCGTATCCGTCAGGCAAGCCTGGCCCAGTACGCGGGTCGGCCCACTGACCGCCCAGGGTCCGACCTGCTCGGCCAACAGTTTGAGCAACTTGCGCTCGGCCAGCACAAACCCTAGCCGCACACCGGCCAGGCCGAAAAACTTGCCGAAGGAACGCAGCACGATCAAGCCGATCTGGTTGGTGAACGGCGCCAGACTCAAATGCGGCGTGTTGTCCATGAACGCCTCGTCCACCACCAGCCAGCCACCGCGCTGGGCCAGCCGCGCATGCCAATCCAGCAGGCGAGCCGGGGTCAGGCTCAGGCCCGTGGGATTGTTCGGATTGACCACCACCAGCACGTCGAGGTTGTCGAGATAGAAATCGACTTCCGACTCCAGGACTTCACGCACGACATAACCGTTGCGGCGCCAGGCTTCGGCGTGCTCGGCGTAACACGGCGACAGCACGCCGACCTTGCCGGCCCGGCGCAAGCGCGGCAGCAACTGAATCGCCATTTGCGAACCGGCCACGGGCAATACCTGAGCCGCACCGTAATAGTCGCAAGCGGCCTGCTCCAGGCCGTCATCGGTTTCCGGCAGACGCGCCCAGGCCCGCAGCGGGATGTCCGGGACCGGGAATGGCCAGGGCGCAAGACCACTGGACAGGTCGAGCCAATCGGCCTCCGCGATGCCGTATTCGATTGCCGCCTTGCGTAACCGGCCACCGTGCTCAAGCATAGAATTCAGCCCCCACGCAGAGAATCAGCAGCCATAACCATACCCCGCGCTGGACCAATTGCCAGCCACGGTCGATGGAATCGGCATCCGCCGGCACGCCTTCGCCCAACTGCGGACGCTGATGCAGTTCGCCGTGATAAATCGCCGCCCCGCCCAACTCGACACCCAACGCACCGGCACCAGCCGCCATCACCGGCCCGGCATTCGGGCTGTCCCAGGTCGGCCCCTGGGTGCGCCAGCATTTCAGCGCCAGTCGGGTTTTGCCCAAGAGTGCGTAGGTCAACGCCACCAAGCGTGCGGGAATGTAGTTCAGGACATCGTCGATCTTTGCGGCAGCCCAGCCGAAACGCTCGAAGCGCTCATTGCGATAACCCCACATCGCATCCAGGGTGTTGCTCAGACGATAGAGCACCACACCGGGCGCACCCGCCACGGCAAACCAGAACAGTGCGGCGAACACCGCATCGCTGCCGTTCTCCAACACCGACTCGGTGGCGGCGCGGGCGACTTCGGTTTTGTCCAGTTCGCTGGTCTGGCGGCTGACCAGATAACCGACACGTGTGCGCGCCTCGACCAGATCATCGCTGCGCAGAGCCTTGGCCACTGGCTCGACATGTTCGCCGAGACTGCGCATGCCGAGGGCACAATAGAGCGCGAGAATCTCGACGATCCAGCCAACGTAAGGTGCCCAGGACAGCGCGGTGACCAGCAAGGTCAACGGCACGACCGCCATCACCCAGGCTGTCACCCCGTGACTGCGCCAGCCGCGGCCAGCGGAGTTGAAACGTTGTTCGATGCGATCGGCAAAACGACCGAACGCCACCAGCGGATGCCAGCGTTTGGGTTCACCCAGCAGCGCATCCAGCGCGACCGCGGCGACACTCAACAACGCCACACTCATTGACTCACTCCCCAATAATTTTCATACAGCAACTCGTTGAGCGGACGCGCCTGCGCCCAACCTTCGAGTACCAGCATCGGCGCCGGATAGAATTCCTTGACCGGTCCCAGGCAAAGAACAGCCAAGGGTTTGGCCCCGGCCGGTAAACCCAGTAAATCCGCCAGGGCTTGCGGCTCGAACAACGACACCCAGCCCATGCCCAACCCTTCGGCGCGGGACGCCAGCCACAGGTTCTGGATGGCGCAGGACAGCGAGGCCATGTCCATTTCCGGCAACGTACGACGGCCGAAGATATGCCGTTCGCGATCGTCCATCAGCGCAGCGACCAACACCTCGGCGCAGTCGTTGATGCCTTCGACCTTGAGCTTCATGAATTCGTCAGAGCGCTCGCCGAGGGCTTCGGCGGTGCGGATGCGTTCTTCTTCCACCAGTTGCTGGATCTTGCCGCGCAGCGCCCGGTCGCTGATGCGGATGAACCGCCAGGGCTGCATCAGGCCGACACTCGGCGCCTGGTGCGCGGCTTCGAGCAGGCGCCTCAGTAACTCGGGCTCGACCGTGCCGCCGCTGAAGTGGCGCATGTCGCGGCGTTCTGCAATTGCGCGATAAACAGCTTCGCGTTCGGCTTGGTTGAATGCGTTGTCCGTCATGGCCTCTTCGCGAGCAGGCTCGCTCCCACATTAGAAGACGTGATGCCTGAAGAAACGCGGTCCATTGTGGGAGCGGGCTTGCCCGCGAAGGCGGCCTCAAGGTCGGGCACAAAAAGCGCAGCAATCGCCGATGGATTGGAGGGAAAATAAAAGTGCACATAAGAGGCCGTCATCCGCCCCTCACGATAAACCGCCTCCGCCCCGCGCCCGCCATTGGGGCTCAAGCCACGCGCAATCGGCTCAAGCTCGGTGCTGGTCAGCGAGTGGTGATAAGTGTGTCCACGCAGCAAACCTTCAGGCAGTTCCACCGCCTGCAAGGCCAACGCCGCCAAACGCTTCTGCATCACCGCATCACCGGTCAGCAAGCCAACCAGTTCAGCGCGAGTGCCCTCGACGTCGGTCAACGAGTCCAACAAGTACAGCATGCCGCCACACTCGGCCAGCAACGGTTTGCCCGCTGCGTGATGAGCGCGGATGGCGGTCAGCATTGGCGTGTTTTGTGACAACGCCACATGGTGCAATTCAGGGTAACCACCCGGCAGATAAAGGCTGTCTGCCTCCGGCAACTCGCGGTCGCGGATCGGCGAGAAGAAAGACAACTCGGCGCCCATCGCCCGCAGCAGATCCAGGCTCGCGCCGTAGGTAAACGCAAAGGCTTCGTCCCGGGCCACGGCAATCCGCACACCGGCCAGCAATGGTTCGGCGGCGATCACTTCAGGTGCGGCGAACTCCACGGCAGGCGGTAACGCCACGTCGCAACTGCTGGCCAGCGAGGCGGCGGCGGCATCGAGGCGCAGATCGAGATCATTCAATTCGCTGGCCTGCACCAGGCCGAGGTGCCGACTTGGCAATTCGATGCCGGTTTCCCGGGACAACGCGCCGTACCAACGCAAGCCTTCTGTCAGACTGCCTTCGAGCAATTGCGCATGACGCAGGGTGCCAACCCGGTTGGCCAACACACCGGCAAACGGCAAATCCGGCTGATAGCGAGCCAAGCCCAGGGCCAGTGCGCCAAAGGTCTGCGCCATCGCGGTGCCGTCGATCACGCCGAGCACTGGCACACCGAAGTGCCGCGCCAGATCGGCGCTGGACGGCGTACCGTCGAACAGCCCCATGACACCTTCAATGAGAATCAGGTCAGCTTCGCCAGCGGCTTCCCACAACAGGCGACGGCTTTCCTGCTCGCCGACCATCCACATGTCCAGTTGATAGACCGGTGCACCACTGGCGCGCTCGAGAATCATCGGGTCAAGAAAGTCCGGTCCGCACTTGAACACGCGCACCTTGCGCCCCTGATTGCGATGCAAACGGGCGAGCGCGGCGGTGACGGTGGTCTTGCCCTGACCGGAGGCCGGCGCGGCAATCAGTACCGCCGGGCATTGACGTGGTTGACTCACAACTCGACGCCTTTTTGCGCTTTGATCCCGGCCTGGAAGGCGTGTTTGATCATGCCCATTTCGGTGACGGTGTCAGCCAGTTCGATCATCTCCGGTTTGGCGCCACGGCCAGTGACCACCACATGCTGCATAGGCGGACGGGCCTGCAAGTCGCTGAGCACCTGATCAAGATCGAGGTAACCGTGCTTGAGGGCGATGTTCAATTCATCGAGTACCACCAGGCCAATCGACGGATCGCTCAACAGTTCGCGGGACACCGCCCACGCAGCTTCGGCGGCGGCGATGTCACGCTGGCGGTCCTGGGTTTCCCAGGTGAAGCCCTCGCCCATCACATGAAAACGCACCTGCTCCGGAAAGCGCCGGAAGAACAGCTCCTCGCCGGTGCTGCTGCGCCCTTTGATGAACTGCACCACACCGCACTGCATGCCGTGCCCCATGGAGCGCGCGAGCATGCCGAACGCCGAACTGCTCTTGCCTTTGCCGTTGCCGCTCAGCACCAGCAGCAGGCCGCATTCATTCGGTGAATTGGCGATGCGTTCGTCGATCACGGCTTTTTTGCGCAGCATGCGCGCCAGATGGCGTTCGTCACGATCAGGGGTATCAGTCATGGGGGGAGCTCTCCGTTGAGGCTGGATAACGGCGGGCAGGCACAAGAATAGACGGCAAGAAGCCTGGCATCGCCCACCGTGATGCCGCTGAATGGATCAGGCCGGTCTCCGGGCTCATGAGCGGCGATTGGCCCGACGGCGCGCCTTCCCATGCCAAAAATAGACACAGTGGCTCAATGCGCAGTCTTCACTCATTTACCGTTGCGGGGGCAGCGCCGGGATCGTAATCATTCTTCGCTGGAAGAAATCCACTCACCGGCTTCCCTGTTTCACTCTGTCGACCAAGGCCACAGAGCACCTGAAACAAGCCGCGAAGGTTAGAGGGTTGGGGGTGGAGCGTCAATTAAAGACGGGACGCCTTGCGGCGAATAACTGCCGCCGATCAATTATCTGACGCCAATCTTGTGCCACACTGCCAGCAGTGATATCAAAGAGCCACAACCTCATAACACAATAACAAGGGTGAGCCACATGCAAGGCATGATCATCAGCAATCCGAAGCTGGAATTCCTGCGCCCGGTCCTGGAACGCTGGTTTGACTGTATCGACCGCTACAACGCCGTGCGCGGCGATAACGATACGCCTTACTGGTACGACGAAAACGCCAACCTCGGCCTGCTCTCTGCCGCAGCCTGGATGGCGGAAATGGTCACGCTGCAGCAAACACCGTCGCGCAAACAGACCGAAGAAGGCGAACGCAACGCCCGCGCCGATCTATTTATCGCCACCAGCGAAGAACGCGCGTACCTGCAGGCCACCCAGCGCTGGCCACGGGTCAATAGCTTGAACCTGACGCAGGCACTGGCGGACATCACCAGCGACGCGAAGCGCATCAGCTACGCCAGCGACCTGAAACTCGGCTGCCTGTTTGTCGCCCCACAAAAAGCCCAGCACAGCGCCACCCCGGAAGAACTCCAGGACATGCTCGACGACCTGCAAAAGGAACACACCTGCGCGGTGGCCTGGTATTTCCCTTACGCCTACCGCAAGTTGCGCAATGAAGCCGGCAATTACCATCCGGGGATCGCCGTGCTGTTCAAGGAAGCCCGCGGCTGACCGGTTGAACCATCGGGTGTTTACGCTTCTCTATGATTACGTCAATGCATTCATAGGGAAAATCAGTAATGCGCAAACCCCAGCTCGTGTTCATCATCGCGCTCGCCGGAGGGCTCGCCGCCTGTGGTGAAACCTCCAGCCTGCAAGTCTCGGACGGCACCGGACCGTCGCCCAAGCTGCCGGAACCGAACAAAACTCTGATCCCGACGGTGAACATCGCCCCGGCGATCGGCTGGCCTCAAGGTAAAAAGCCCGTCGCCGCCGCAGGCACTCAAGTAGTAGCGTTTGCCGAAGGCCTCGAGCATCCGCGCTGGCTCTACGTGCTGCCCAACGGTGACGTACTGGTGGCCGAAACCAACGCGCCGGCCAAATCCGATGACAGCAAAGGCATTCGCGGCTGGATCATGGGCAAAGTCATGGGCCGCGCCGGTGCCGGCGTCCCCAGCCCGAACCGCATTACTCTGCTGCGGGACAAGGACCACGACGGCGTCGCCGAAACCCGCACGGTGTTCCTGGAAAACCTCAACTCGCCTTTCGGCATGACCCTGGTCGGCAATGACCTGTATGTCACCGACACCGACCGCTTGCTGCGCTTTCACTATGAAAACGGCGAGACAGCGATCAAGTCGCAGCCAATCAAAGTAGTCGATTTGCCGGGCGGCACGCGCAATCACCACTGGACCAAAAATGTCATCGCCAGCAAGGACGGCAGCAAGCTGTACGTCACCGTGGGCTCGAACAGCAACGTCGGCGAAAACGGCATGGATCAGGAGGAAGGTCGCGCGGCGATCTGGGAAGTGGATCGCGCCACCGGCAACCATCGAATCTTCGCCTCGGGGATTCGCAACCCGAACGGCCTGGCCTGGGAGCCTCAGAGCGGCGCACTGTGGACCGCCGTCAACGAGCGGGATGAAATCGGCAGCGACCTGGTGCCGGACTACATCACTTCAGTGAAGGACGGCGGGTTCTATGGCTGGCCTTACAGCTATTACGGTCAGCATGTCGATGTTCGCGTCGAACCACAAAACCCAGATCTGGTCGCCAAGGCCATTGCACCGGACTACGCAGTGGGGCCCCATACCGCATCGCTGGGCCTGACGTTCGCCGAAGGCAGCAAGTTGCCCGCTCCGTTCACCCAAGGTGCCTTTATCGGCCAGCATGGCTCGTGGAACCGCAAACCGCACAGCGGCTACAAAGTGATTTTCGTGCCGTTCAGCGCCGGCAAACCGAGCGGGCAGCCGCTGGATGTGCTTACCGGCTTCCTCAACGACGAGGGAAAAGCCATGGGTCGGCCGGTGGGCGTGGTGATCGATCAGCAGGGCGGCTTGCTGGTGGCGGATGATGTGGGGAACAAGGTGTGGCGCGTTTCCGCGGCCAAGTAAAGTCTGTCCGTAAGAGCGAGGCTTGCCCGCGAAAGCGGTGTGTCAGTCGATATCAATGTTGACTGTGCTGCCGCCTTCGCGGGCAAGCCTCGCTCCTACAACTCCGCCAGAGCGATCATGACAAACCCCTAGGGATTATGTGCCAAGTGTTCAGGTTGCAAGACGCGCTTGGCGCTCAGATAGGCTTTCTGCCAATAAGCTTTGGACAGGCTGTCCAGTTTGACCGTGCCGCCCGTGGCTGGCGCATGAACGAAGCGCCCTTCGCCGACATAGATCCCGGCATGACTGACCTGAGAGCCACCATTGGTGGCGAAGAAAATCAGGTCGCCGGTTTGCAGGCCTTCCTTGCCGACGTTGGGAGCCTGCATGCCGATCATCTCGCGTGTGGACCGCGGCAAGGAAATGCCTGCGACATCGCGATAGACGTAACCGATCAAACCGCTGCAATCGAACCCGGAATCCGGCGTGTTGCCGCCCCAACGATAAGGCGTCCCCACCAGACCGAGCGCGCGAAACAACACGTCTTCTGCCGCAGGGGAAAAGGCTTGGGGAGAACCGAAAACAATCGGTGCGCGAACCACCGGCGCAGATGGCGGTGTGCGGCTGGCGCAGGCGCTGAGCAGCGCTGCGAAGAACATGAGTGCGAGGCGGGCCGACATCGTCATAAGCAGAACATCCTGATCTGGCTGCGGCTTTTTTCTGCCACTAAGGCAGAAAAGAAAACCGCCTGCGCAGAACGCAGGCGGTTTGCCATCAATAATAGATCAGGATTCTAGCGGCTACGCGGCAAACTTCAAGTAAGACTTTAAGTTCGCCTTGTAAACTGTCCGCTTATTTGCGCGCAGTGACGATAGGCGCTGCAGCCGGTGCCATTGCGAGTGCACGCTTGGCTTCGATGAAGGTCTTGCTCCAGTAGCTGTCGCCCAGGCTATCGACCCGGACACCACCGCTTTTGCGGCTGCTGGAGTGGATGAACTGGTTGTCACCCACGTAGATCCCGGCGTGACTGACACGACCGCGACGGCCATTGGTGGCGAAGAACAGCAGGTCACCCGGCTTGAGGGCGCTGCGAGCCACCAGCGGAGCGTCAACGTTGATCATTTCGCGAGTGGAGCGCGGCAGGTTCATGCCAGCCTCTTCACGAAACAGATAACCGATGAAACCGCTGCAGTCAAAGCCAGCCTCGGAGGTGCCGCCGAAACGGTAACGGGTACCGATCAGGGACATGCCACGTTCGAGAATGCTGTCGGCCAGAACCGGAAGCTGGTACGACTTGCCGCCGGCGAAGTCTGCCAGTTCTTTATTGGTTGCCAGCTCTTCCTGGAAAAGAACGGAAGAAGACTGTGCGGTAACTGAATTTGAAACCTGATGCTGTGGCTCTTGCTGGGACACTGGAGAGTGAGCAGCGCAACCGAACAACAGGGTGACGAGTGCGAGAGGCACGAGGGGTGCGAAGCGATTTAGCATGGGCACGACCGTGGCTGATAGTTGTAAAGAAGCCGAGACTATGCCCGCTATCGATCTCATTTGCAAATTCAATCGATCTTTATGTGACTTATCGGTTTCTCGTTTCCATCTAAGCGCTTAAGCCCATTTTGAACCTTTGCGCAGCCTGCCCCCTGCAGGAAAGCGGATTTGTTGACGCCTGGAATATGCCGGAACCCGCGAAAAACCTGGCCTTTACCAGCCCAACGTCTCTTTCAGGAACGGGATTGTCAGCTTGCGCTGAGCTTGAAGGGAGGCCTGATCGAGGCGTTCAAGCAGCTCGAAAAGTGCACTCATGCTGCGGGTACCGCGAGTCAAAATAAAATGCCCGACTTCGTCAGTCAGGTGCAGTCCACGACGGGAAGCGCGCAACTGCAAGGCACGCAATTTGTCTTCGTCAGAGAGCGGACGCATCTGGAAGATGAGCGCCAGTGTCAGCCGAGACTTGAGGTCCGCCAGTTTCACCGGCAGTTCGCGCGGGGATGTCGAGGCGGCGATCAGCAGACGCCGACCGCTGTCACGTAGACGATTGAACAGATGGAACAACGCCTCTTCCCAATCAGCTTTTCCGGCGACCGCCTGCAAATCGTCCAGGCAAACCAGTTCGTATTGTTCGAGGTTGTCGAGGATTTCGATGCCACGGTCCATCAACTCGGCCAGCGGCAGATACACCGCCGGTTCACCCATCTGCTCGAAACGCAGGCAAGCCGCCTGCAACAAATGCGTGCGCCCCACCCCGTGCTTGCCCCAGAGGTAAATCAGGCTTTCCGTCCAGCCGGCGTCGGCTTCGCACAGCCGCTCGACATAGCCGAGTGCAGCGGCATTGGCGCCTGGGTAGTAATTGATAAAGGTGGCGTCATCACGCAGACGCACACCTAGGGGCAGCTGAATCGGTTTCATGCTGACTGAACAGTTCCAAAGGAACCGTTAGTGGCCTCTGTGTAAAGTTTGCGAAGTTTATACCCGTGAAGCTGACGGCACAATGCGACAGACCACAAGCAAAATCAAAGGTTTGCGTTAACATGCTGGTTTTATGACAGTTTCTTTGGCGGTGCATGTGACAGCTGCGCGAGGGATACGGGCAAACCCGGCGTGAAACCAGGCTGCCCGCGACGAGCGATCAAGAAGCCTTACAGCTCAGGGTCATCGACGCCGCCATAGATATCCGAATCTTTATACAAATCATGCACATGGCGCACCAGGACCATGATCACCGCCGCCACCGGCAATGCCAGCAGCACACCGGTAAAACCGAACAGCTCGCCGCCGGCCAGAATCGCGAAGATCACCGCCACCGGGTGCAAGCCAATCCGGTCGCCCACCAGCAACGGCGTCAGAACCATGCCTTCCAGCGCCTGGCCGACCATGAACACCGCGACGATACCGACCATGGGATACAGATCGCCGCCGAACTGGAACAGACCGGCAATCAACGCCGCGCCAATCCCGATGACAAACCCCATGTACGGCACGATCGCCGCCAGACCGGCAATCAGACCGATCAGCAGCCCCAGCTCCAGCCCGACGATCATCAAGCCAGCGGCGTAGATCACACCCAGTGCCAGCATCACCAGCAACTGTCCGCGCACGAACGCCCCAAGCACTTCATGACACTCCCCGGCCAGGGACATCACGCGCTCCTCACGATTACGTGGCAACAGGCTGCGGATCTTGGCCATCATCAGGTCCCAGTCGCGCAGCAGATAAAAACTCACCACCGGGATCAGCACCAGATTGGCCAGCCAGCCAATCAGCGCAAGGCCTGAAGCCGTCGCCTGACTCAGCACCACGCCGACAATGTCGGTGGTCTGGCCCATGTGCTCGCTGATCGCCGCCTTGAGTTTGTCGAACTTCCAGAAGCCTTCCGACAAGCCCAGCTTCGATTGCGCCCACGGCAACGCAGTGTGCTGCAACCAGTCGAGCATCTGCGGCGCCAGTTCATACAAGCGAAACAGCTGCTTGGCGAGCATCGGCACCAACACCAACAACAGCGTGGTTAGGACCATCGTGAACAACGCGAACACCGCCACCACGCCCCATGTCCGGGACAAGCCGAGCTTCTCCAGCCGATCCACCAGCGGGTCGAACAGATAGGCCAGCAACAGCGCCACCAGGAACGGCGTCAGGATCGGATGCAACAGGTAAACAAACGCGCAAAGCAGGACCACCCCACCGAGCCAGAACCAACGCCGCGTATCGGCCATGTACCACTCCTGCTTCTATATAAAGAAAAAACTCACCAACGGAAATGTAACTGCGGCGTCGGTGCCGTGGCTGGCGTTGCGGCCGGCGCCGTACCAGCAGCCACGGGCTGAGCAGGGACCGGTGCCTGACCGGCCGGAACTTCCTGCAATTGCGCCAGAGACAACTGAGCTCGCAGCTGATCCGCGCTGCCATTGACGCGATAAACCACGCGGTCGCCATCGACACTTAGCAAACGCGCACCAAAGGGCTCCAGCAAACGCCCAAGCGTCGCATAACGCTCCAGATTCATGCCCTGCACTTCCAACAATTGCTCGCCCGATGCACCCGGCTTGGCGACAAAACGCGGCGCCAGGCGTTGGCTGACCGCCAGCATCACCGCATCGGCCACAGCGGCGGTATCGGCACCCTGCACGCTACCGGCCTCTTTCTGATCGCCCAGCCACAGACGCCACTTGGCTTGCCATTGCCCCCCTTCTTCACGGGCATGCACCGCCAGCAAGGCATCGGCATTGTAACGGTCGGAGGCAGTACGCAGCGGCGCTGGGTCCGCACCTTCCAGATTCGGCGCCGTGGCGACAATCTGTTCATTCAGATCCGCCAACGGCAAACGCAGCGGCAGGCCACGGTGCTGAGCCGCCCGACGCAGCGGCGCAGCGCTCGCCTGACCGTCGCCGACCAGGCTCGAACCTTCGGTGGAGTCATTCAACCACCAGCCGAGAATCGACGGCCGATCGGCTCCCCACACAGGCAATCCGGCACGACGCAAGGCCTGCTCGGTTGTGGTCGGATCGAAATCGACTTTCAATACTTCCGGCGGCCCGGCGTCGTAGCCGAACTGACTGATGATCTGCTGAGGGTCTTTGCGCACGGCCGCCAGACCAGGGCTCTGCGCCGCCTTGGGATCGCCGGTCAGACGCAACACCAGCGTTTCCAGCGCTTGCTGAGTCGCCTGATCGCGCGCCTCTGGCGTCTGGCCGCTGACCGGTTGGCGCACTTGATAGAGGCCTTTGACGGTTTCTGCATGGCTGGTCAGGCTGGCCACGGATAAACAGCCCACGAACAAGAATTTAAGAAAACGCATGAAAGATTCCTGACGACAAGAGCGGTTGGAACAGACCGCATGAAGATGATAGAGCCAGGGCTGTGACCACACACCCAAGCAAAACATTCATACGATCACGGTAAGTTTTCGCACTGTCATAACGATAGACGGTTAACGTCGTACCTTATACAACCATGTGGAGCGCCACCAACACGGGCAATATCAGTTTTTTTTAACGCGATATGCCCCTGCCCGTCGGTACGAGGATGGCCGCTGCCCCTCAAGCCTGATAAAATCGCGCGCCTTCGCAGACCGGCAACAGCCGGGCACTCTGAAACTCGCGTGAGGCAATCGCCCCATCGATTTCGGCGTTCCCCCGCTGGACTCGGTCGTTACCCCTGAATCCCCCCCTAAAGGCCTGGATCATGAGCAAGCAACCCTCCCTGAGCTACAAAGACGCCGGTGTAGACATCGACGCCGGTGAAGCATTGGTCGAACGCATCAAGAGCGTCGCCAAGCGCACTGCGCGCCCGGAAGTCATGGGCGGCCTGGGCGGTTTTGGCGCCCTCTGCGAAATCCCGGCCGGTTACAAACAACCGGTGCTGGTCTCGGGCACTGACGGCGTCGGCACCAAGCTGCGTCTGGCGCTGAACCTGAACAAGCACGACAGCATCGGCATCGACCTGGTGGCCATGTGCGTGAACGACCTGGTGGTCTGCGGCGCCGAGCCGCTGTTCTTCCTCGACTACTACGCCACCGGCAAATTGAACGTCGACACCGCTGCTCAGGTTGTGACCGGCATCGGCGCCGGCTGCGAACTGTCCGGCTGCTCCCTGGTCGGCGGTGAAACCGCTGAAATGCCTGGCATGTACGAAGGCGAAGATTACGACCTGGCCGGCTTCTGCGTCGGTGTCGTGGAAAAATCCGAAATCATCGACGGTTCGAAAGTCGCTGCCGGCGATGCCCTGCTCGCCCTGCCTTCTTCCGGCCCGCACTCCAACGGCTACTCGCTGATCCGCAAGATCATTGAAGTGTCGGGTTCCGACATCGAGAACATCCAGCTCGACGGCAAACCGCTGACCGACCTGCTGATGGCTCCGACCCGTATCTACGTGAAGCCGCTGCTCAAGCTGATCAAGGACACCGGCGCCGTCAAGGCCATGGCCCACATCACCGGTGGCGGCCTGCTGGACAACATTCCGCGCGTGCTGCCAAAAGGCGCTCAAGCGGTGGTTGACGTCGCGAGCTGGACCCGCCCGGCGGTGTTCGACTGGCTGCAAGAGAAAGGCAACGTCGACGAAACCGAAATGCACCGCGTACTGAACTGCGGCGTCGGCATGGTCATCTGCGTTAGCCAGGAGCACGTTGAAACCGCGCTGAACGTCCTGCGTGAAGCCGGTGAGCAGCCATGGGTCATCGGTCAGATCGCCACCGCTGCCGAAGGCGCGGCTCAGGTCGAACTGAAGAACCTCAAGGCTCATTAATGTCCCAGACCTGTGATGTGGTGGTGCTGCTGTCCGGCACCGGCAGTAACTTGCAGGCCTTGATCGACAGCACGCGGACCGGCGACAGCCCGGCCCGCATTGCTGCGGTGATTTCCAACCGCGCCGACGCCTACGGCCTGCAACGGGCCAGGGATGCGGGTATCGACACCCGCACCCTGGATCACAAGGCTTTCGAAGGTCGCGAGGCCTTCGATGCCGCGCTGATCGAGCTGATCGACGCCTTCAACCCCAAACTTGTGGTACTGGCCGGCTTCATGCGCATTCTCAGCGCTGGCTTCGTGCGCCACTATCAGGGTCGCCTGCTCAATATCCATCCCTCGCTGCTGCCCAAATACAAAGGGTTACACACTCATCAGCGCGCGCTGGAGGCCGGCGATACGGAACATGGCTGCTCCGTGCACTTCGTCACCGAGGAACTCGATGGCGGACCACTGGTCGTACAGGCAGTAATACCGGTAGAGTTGCACGACTCGCCGCAGAGTCTGGCGCAGCGAGTCCATACCCAGGAACACCTGATCTACCCGATGGCCGTACGCTGGTTTGCCGAAGGCCGTTTATCACTCGGCGAACAAGGTGCTTTACTGGACGGACAGTTACTCGCGGCCAGCGGCCACTTGATTCGAACCTAGGAGATTTTATGCGTCGTGCCCTGCTCTTCGCTTGCGCTCTGCTCGCCCTGCCGTTTGCGCAGGCCGCGGACCTTCAACCCTTCTCCGCCAGCTACACCGCCGACTGGAAGCAACTGCCCATGAGCGGCACCGCCGAACGCAGCCTGACCAAGGAAGCCAACGGCGTCTGGAAACTCAGCTTCAAGGCGTCGATGATGATCGCCAGCCTGACCGAAGAAAGCACCCTGACCCTGGACAAGGACACGCTGCTGCCGCAGTCCTACCACTTTGAACGCGGTGGTCTGGGCAAAGCCAAGAAGGCTGATCTGGACTTCGACTGGACCAACAAGATGGTCACCGGCATCGATCGCGGTGACGCCGTCAAGCTCCCGCTCAACCGCGGCATGGTCGACAAGTCCACCTATCAACTGGCGCTGCAGCATGACGTCGCCGCCGGCAAGAAAAGCATGAGCTATCAGGTCGTCGATGACGGCGAAGTCGATACTTATGACTTCCGCGTGCTGGGTTCGGAGAAAGTCGATACCAAGGCCGGCCAGATCGATGCGATCAAGGTCGAGCGCGTACGCGATCCAACACAAAGCAAGCGCATCACCGTGCTGTGGTTCGCCAAGGATTGGGATTACCTGCTGGTCCGTCTGCAACAAGTCGAAACCGACGGCAAGGAGTACAACATCATGCTCCTCGACGGTACGGTCAACGGCAAGACGGTCAAAGGCAGCTGATCCTGACCTTCATGAAAGCCTCGCAAACGCGGGGCTTTTTTTCGTCTGGCGTTTGCTTGGGCGGGAGCGATCAACGCACGATGCATGGGAAGGAGGCAGCATCGTGCAAGAAAGTGGAACGCGAACTTGAAGGAAGGCTCTATAAATTCAAGGTCTTTTTTGATCGAATGACTTTTTCCTGATCCCCGCGAGGTTTCCCATGACTGTTACCGTCAATACTGTCTCCGCCGAAGGTTTTCGTCACAGCGTCCAGATCGATGACCATGAACTGTTTGCCGATGTTCCCAAGTCGTCCGGTGGCGAAGGCACCGCGCCAGAGCCCCACGACTATTTCGACGCTGCCCTCGGCGCCTGCAAGGCTCTGACCCTGAAACTGTATGCGAAGAAGAAGGGCATTCCACTGACCGGCGTCGGGGTCGAGGTCAAGCGCGACAACAGTGAAGAGCAGAAAGGCAAATATGCCCTGCACGTCAAACTCACGCTCAAGGGCGTACTCACCGATGCCCAGCGCGACGAGCTGCACCGCGTGGCCGACCGCTGCCCAGTACACAAGCTGATGACCACCTCTGAAGTCAGCATCGAGACTCATCTGTCCGAAGGCGCCTTCAGCCAATAGCGGCAACGGCTGTGCAAGCGGGTTATGCTCCCTGCGTCACCCGCTTAGCCTGGAATGCACCATGAACACTCCGCTCGTGATCCGCCCCCGCGCCGAAGATGTCGAGGGCCAGCCGATCCTTCGCCCTTTGCCGTCAGCCAAATGCCGCAACGTCGGGCCCTTCGTGTTTTTCGACCACATGCTCGAAACCCGTTATCCACCGGGCAAAGGCATGAACATCCGTCAGCATCCGCACATCGGGCTGTCCACCCTCACCTACCTGTTCGAAGGGCAAATCCAGCACAAGGACAGCCTCGGTTCCGATCAGGTGGTGAATGCCGGCGATGTCAGCTGGATGACCGCCGGCAGTGCGATTGCCCACGTCGAACGCACGCCCGAAGCATTGAAGAACAGCGGCTTTACGATGCACGGTTTACAGATCTGGCTGGCCTCGCCCAAGGATCATGAACACGGCCCGGGACACTACAGCCACCATCCGGCTGCTACGCTGCCCGTCAGCGATAACCTTGGCGTGAAGATACGGATGATTGCAGGATCAGGCTTTTGCCTCGAATCGCCGATCCCGGTGCTTTCCCCTACGCTGTACGCCGAATTGAACCTGCAAACGGCGACCACACTGCTGATTCCCACCGAGCATGAAGAACGGGCGTTGTATGTGTTGAGCGGCGAGGCGCAGCTTGATGGCGAGCTGCTGGAGCCCTACACGCTAGTGGTGCTGCCGGCCGGGGAAGAAATGACGCTGCTTGCCGAGAGCGACTGCCATGCCGTGCTGTTTGGCGGAGCGCCACTGGACGGGCCACGACGGATCAACTGGAATTTCGTGGCCAGTGATCCAGCATTGATTGATGAAGCACGTCGGCGCTGGGCAGCCGGGGATTGGCCGACGGTGCCGGGGGAAAGTGAGCGGATTGAGTTGCCGAAACACCGAAGCCCGCCAACGCCCCTGTAACTGATCGGCTAATCGTTCCCACGCTCTGCGTGGGAACGATCAGTGTCCGAACCGAGGGCAGCAATCAGCCCTTGAACACTTCATCCAGCAAGTTATGCATCGACGTGAACGCGCGAGCCGCGGTTTTCGCGTCATACATCATCATGCCCGGCACGTTGGCATGCGGGTCGGTGAACGAATGCACCGCGCCGCCATAGCTCAGCAATTGCCAATCCACACCGGCGGCATTCATCTCAGCTTCAAACGCCGGCAGCTGCTCTTTCGGTACCAACGGATCGGCAGCGCCATGCAGCACCAACACCGAACCCTTGATGTTTTTCGCATCGTTCATGTTCGGCGTATCCAGCGTGCCGTGGAACGACACCGCCGCTTTCACCGGCGCACCGCTACGCGCCAACTCCAGCGCGCAGCAACCACCGAAGCAGAAACCAAAGCTCGCCAGTTTCGAGGTATCGACCGCCGCCTCGCCCTGCCCTTGCAGTTGTTCGAAGGCCGCCTGCATGCGCTTGCGCAGCAAGGCGCGATCATTCTTCAACGGCATCATCGCCGCGCCTGCTTCGTCGCCGTTCTGCGGACGAACCGATTGCCCGTACAAGTCGGCGATAAGCACCACATAGCCCTTGGATGCCACAGATTTGGCAATCTCCTCGGCGCCAAAGCTGACGCCCATCCAGTTCGGCGCCATCAACAGACCCGGACGCGGGCCTTTAAGGTCAGCATCGAAGGCCAGACGGCTTTCATACGATTGGCCGTCAATCTGATAGGCGACGGATCGAACAGTGATTTGGCTCATGACTGACCCCCAGTTAAAAAGCACCAGAATGAAAAAACCCGCCGAAGCGGGTTTTTATACAACTTGGTTAAACCGACAGTTCAACCAACAGCTTGTTCAGTCGGCGCACATAAGCCGCCGGGTCTTTCAAGCTGTCGCCGGCCGCCAGGGCCGCCTGATCGAACAGAATGTGCGACAGGTCGGCGAAGCGCTGGTCGCTCTGCTCGTTGTCGAGTTTCTCGATCAGCGGGTGAGACGGGTTGAATTCGAAGATCGGTTTCGAATCCGGAACCTTCTGACCGCTGGCTTCCAGGATCTGACGCATTTGCAGGCCCAGGTCTTGCTCGCCGATGGCCAGAATCGCCGGGGAATCGGTCAGGCGGTGGGAAACCCGCACTTCAGCAACGGACTCACCCAAAGCGGTCTTGAGACGCTCAACCAGGCCTTCTTTGGACTTGGCGACTTCTTCCGCGGCTTTCTTGTCTTCTTCCGAATCCAGGTTGCCGAGGTCCAGGTCACCGCGTGCCACGTCGACAAAGCTCTTGCCGTCGAAGTCGCTGAGATAGCTCATCAGCCACTCGTCAATGCGGTCGGTCAGCAGCAGCACTTCGATGCCTTTCTTGCGGAAGACTTCCAGGTGCGGGCTGTTTTTGACTTGCGCGTAGGTTTCGCCGGTCAGGTAGTAGATCTTGTCCTGACCTTCCTTGGCGCGGGCCAGGTAGTCGGCCAGACCCACAACCTGCTCGCCGTCGTCGCCCTGAGTGGACGCAAAACGCAGCAGGCTGGCAATTTTTTCTTTGTTGGCGAAGTCTTCTGCCGGGCCTTCTTTCATGACCTGACCGAAGTTCTTCCAGAAACCTTTGTATTGCTCAGGCTCGTTCTTCGCCAGTTTTTCCAGCATGTCCAGAACGCGCTTGGTCAGCGCCGATTTCATGGAGTCGATGATCGGGTCTTTCTGCAGGATTTCCCGCGACACGTTCAGCGACAGGTCGTTGGAGTCGACCACGCCTTTGATAAAGCGCAGGTACAGCGGCAGGAAGGACTCGGCCTGATCCATGACGAACACACGCTGCACGTACAGCTTCAGGCCTTTCGGCGCTTCACGCTGGTACAGGTCGAACGGAGCACGGGTCGGCACATAAAGCAGCGAGGTGTACTCGAGCTTGCCTTCGACCTTGTTGTGGCTCCAGCTCAGCGGGTTCTCGAAATCGTGAGCAACGTGCTTATAAAACTCCTGGTATTCCTCGTCCTTCACTTCAGTGCGAGGACGAGTCCACAGGGCGCTGGCGCGGTTGACGGTTTCCCACTCAACGGCGGGCTTCTCTTCACCTTCAGCGGCTGCCACTTCTTTCGGCAACTCGATCGGCAAGGCGATGTGGTCGGAGTACTTCTTGATGATATTGCGCAGACGCCAGCCATCGGCGAATTCGTCTTCACCGGATTTCAGGTGCAGAACGATGCGGGTGCCGCGATCAGCTTTCTCGACGGTGGCGATTTCGAATTCGCCTTCGCCCTTGGACGACCAGTGCACACCTTCGCTGGCGGCGAGGCCGGCACGGCGGCTGAATACGTCAACTTTATCGGCGACGATGAACGCCGAATAGAAACCAACACCGAATTGACCGATCAGGTGCGAGTCTTTTTTCTGATCGCCAGACAGGTGCTTCATGAAATCGGCGGTGCCGGACTTGGCGATGGTGCCCAGGTGAGTGACCGCATCTTCACGGCTCATGCCGATGCCGTTGTCTTCGAGGGTGACGGTTTTAGCGTCCTTGTCGAAGCTCACACGGATTTTCAGTTCAGCGCCGCCTTCCAGCAATTCAGGCTTGGCCAGCGCTTCAAAACGTAATTTATCGACAGCGTCAGAGGCGTTCGAGATCAATTCGCGAAGGAAGATTTCCTTGTTGGAATACAGCGAATGGATCATGAGGTGCAGCAGCTGCTTCACCTCGGTCTGGAAGCCCAGGGTTTCCTTTTGAGTTTCCACACTCATGGTCATCAAACTCCAATCAGATGGCAGTGGCCGCGACCTTGAGGGTCGGCGGCGGGTTGTCCTCAGAGTTGGGGGCTGAGATCAGGATTTCAAGGGCTCTTCGATTTTGAAGTGAGCTCGGGCTGTAGCAATGGGCTCGGCCTCAGTACTCTGCCAGGCGGTAATCGCCACGTTTGCTACCCGCCGGCCCTGTCGACAAACCTGGCATCTGGCCCAGGTATCGCGAAACTGCCCCGTGCGCAGGTAGTCGAGGGAAAAGTCGATAATCTTTGGTACACCGGGCGACCCGGTGAAAATCAGCAGGTGCAACGCTGCTGAGAGCTCCATGAACCCGGCAATCACCCCACCATGTATCGCCGGCAATAAAGGATTTCCAATGTTGTCCTTGTTGGCCGGCAGACGAAATAGAAGCTCATCTCCTACCCGCGAACATTCGACGCCGATCAGCTCGGCGTAGGGAATCAATTGCAGCAGCGAGGCATAGTCCCCCTGCACATGAGCTTGTTGAAGCTGCTCCTTGAACGTGTCAGTCATTTCGCACCTCCAGCAATGACACCGCCGAAGCTTTTAGTGCCTTTGACGCCCTTGCCCATACGCATAAAGGTGCCCACCACATGCGCGATGGGCTGTTCGGGGTTGTCCTGATAGGCAAAACCACGCGCGAAGATCACATCGGTGGTCACTCGGTAGCATTGGGCGAAGCCGTACACGTCCTTGTGCGGCTCGGCGGCATGCATGTAGTCGATGCGCAGGTCGAGCGTCGGGCAGACTTCGAACTCGGGCAGCACGCAGAGAGTGGCCATGCCGCAGGCGGTGTCCATCAGCGAGGTCAGTGCACCGCCATGAATCACCCCGGTTTGCGGGTTGCCGACGATCTGTGGGCTGTACGGCAGAATCACCGTCAACCCCTCGCTGCTGGCGCTGTGAACGCGCATACCGAGTACCTGGCAATGGCGCAACGCAGACAGGAACCGCGTCGCACGTTCAAAAACGGCGTTTTCGGCCATTTGATAAAACGCTCCTTAGTGTCCGGGAAAAGTAGCAGGCTCTTAAGTAAAAGTTCCGTAGCAAAACAAACTTATATATCTGAATGATTTAAGGAACTTAACCCTGGTCGCTGTGCTCGAAAGGCCAGTAAATATTTTCCATCAGGAGAAACACCCCATGCGTAAGACTTTAGCTATTGCCTTGATGTTGACCGCTTCCCTCGGTCTCGCCGCCTGCGGTAAAAAATCCGAGGACAAAGCTCAAGAAGCCACCCAACATACAGAGCAAGCTCAGGAAAAAATGAGCGAAGCTCAGGATAAAGTGAACGAAGCAGCAAAAGAAAACGCTGAAGCTGCCAAAGCTCAGACTGAATCGAACGCAGCAGCGGCAAAAGAAGCCGCGCCGGAAGCCCCTAAAAACTAAATGCGTTTTTAGTGATAAAAGAAAACCCGCCAAGTGCGGGTTTTCTTTTATCTGAAATTTTGTTCGAAACGCGCCCTTAGAGCAAAACAGTCCTAAAAGTCGGACTAATCATCAGCAACAACGAACACACTAATCCGACGAACCACACCAGACTTCGCTGCCAGGCCAGATCAGCCCAATAACACAGCAAGTAGATAACGCGCGCGATCACGAAGATGATCGCCAGCGTATCGATCAACCATCCCGCCGTTTGCGTGGTGTGCGCCATCAACACCCCGACCGCAAACAAAATGAACGCCTCGAAACTGTTCTGGTGGGCCGCCAATGCGCGGGCGCCGAAACCTGTGAGTTGCGCCTGTTGTTGACGCGGCAGGTGATTGTTGTAACCGCCCTGCTCTTTCATCGCCTTGGCCACCGGCATGCGCGCCACGAAAATCAACAAGGCACTGATAAACACACACCAGAACGGAATACTCATCAAGCCGCCTCTTTGTTCAGCTCAGGCAATGGCGCCTCTGTTGGGGTATAGACCATCACGTCAAGAACGTCGGAGTGAAACTCGCGACGATACAACACAAACACAACACCGGCGCTCATCAACATGAACAACCAGGGGCTGACAAACCACGCCAGCATGGTCATGCCAAAGTAATAGGAACGCAGACCGAAGTTGAACTGGTTGGCCGCCATGGAGATGACACGGGCGGCTCGGGACGCAAAAGCTTTACGCTCTTGCTCGGACACATGCCGCTCACCAATCATCGGTGCAGAACCCACGAGAATGGCCGCAAAATTGTACTGACGCATGCACCAACTGAACGTAAAGAATGCATAGACGAACACCAGCGCCAGACACAACAACTTGATCTCCGACATGCCTTGGGAAGCCTGCTGCACCATCGGGATATCCGCCAGCAACGACACGGCTCTTTCGGACGCACCCAACACCGTGAGAATACCGGCCAGGATAATCAACGTGCTCGACGCGAAGAACGAGGCGTTGCGCTCCAGGTTACCGATCACGCTGGCATCGGCGATGCGGTTGTCGCGCAACAGCATGCGGCGCATCCAGTCTTCGCGATACAGGTGCAGCACGCTGGCCAGGCATGCGGTGTCACGGCCTTTCCATGTCGCGTAACGGGTGTAGCCACCCCAGCAGACGACAAACCAGAGCGCGGCGAGGATGTGAATCAGATTGGCGTGGACGAACGACATGCAGTTCCTTGTGATGTGTGGATGATGAAACCTGCGGATAGTGCTTCGACGTTAGCCCAAGTAAAAAGACACTGCATCACGCGCATAAAAAAATGCCCCGTATCGATTGATACGGGGCATTTCCATTTGTAGCTCAAGCCCGCTTGTGGCGGGCCATGAAGCGACTTAAGCCAGCGCTTCTTCGCGCTTGCCCAACAGACGGTCGCAAACCACGGCAACCGCCAGGGTCATGACCGACGGCACCAGCCAAGCCAGGCCCTGCTCGCTCAGCGGCAGGTGAGCCAGTTGAGCCGGCATCCAGTCGGCCAGACCGGCGCCCTTGAGCGCGTCGATCATGCCGAAAATGAACGACACCAGCATCACCGGACCGACGATGCGGCCCTGCTCATGCCAGAAGTCCTTGCAGAAGCTCAGGGCCACCAGGGCGATGCACGGCGGGTAGATGGCGGTCAGTACCGGAATCGAGAACGCAATCAGCTTGGTGAGGCCCAGGTTGGACACCAGCAGGGAGAACGCGGCCAGGATAATCACCAGTGTCTTGTAGGACAGTGGCAGCACACGGCTGAAGTATTCGGCACAGGCGCAGGTCAGACCGACCGCAGTCACCAGGCAGGCCAGGGAGATCAGCACCGCGAGGAAACCGCTGCCGAGCGAACCGAAGGTGTGCTGCACGTAGGCGTGCAATACCGCCGCGCCGTTGGTGGCACCGGCGGCCACTTCATGGCTGCCCGAGCCGAGACGGAACAGGCTGACGTAAACCAGCGCCAGACCTACACCGGCAATCAGCCCGGCGATGATCGCGTAACGGGTGATCAACACCGGCGATTCCACGCCACGGGAGCGGATCGCATTGACGATGACAATGCCGAATACCAGCGCACCCAGGGTATCCATGGTCAGGTAACCATTGATGAAGCCCTGGGAGAACGGTGCCGCCACATATTCAGGGGTAGCCACGCCAATGTTACCGGCCGGCAACGCGAACGCTGCGATGCCGAGAACGGCCAGGGCGATGATCTTCAGCGGTGCGAGGAACCGTCCTACGGTGTCCAGCAGACGGCCCGGATAGAGCGAGATGAAGAACACCAGCAGGAAGTACACCGAGCTATAGAGAAACAGCGCCAGCGGGCTCTCGCCGGTCAGCGGCGCCAGACCCACTTCGAACGACACGGTCGCGGTGCGTGGTGTCGCGAACAACGGGCCGACAGCGAGGTAGCACGCGGCTGCCAGCAGGCCACCGGCGATTTTACCGATCGGGCTGCTCAAGGCATCCATTGCACCACCGACCTTGGCCAGGGCGACCACGGTGATCACCGGCAGACCGACTGCGGTGATCAGAAAACCCAGCGCCGCCATCCAGACATTAGGCCCGGACTGCAAACCGACGATAGGTGGGAAGATGATGTTGCCGGCCCCGACGAACAGGGCAAATGTCATGAAGCCCAGTGCCAGGATGTCCTGGCCTTTCAACACTTTCATTAAGGAAATACCACACTACTGAATCGGAATTTAGAGAGGGATTTCCCTTATGGGTGAGGGAAATGCTGTCGATCCGTATAGGACTGACCCGTTTAGCGCGCCGCAGCCTTGTGGGCCGCAAGCGCAAAATGGCGGCTAGCCTAACGAATTTGCCTGCCAAACGCACTATTACAGGGCGAACTATCCGATACGCGACATTTCAGCGTCGCGTTTTTGCATGTAATTGCGTCGTCGTCTGTAACTCCGTCATGACCAACGCAAGTCCCGGAAACGACAAAGGCCACCCGAAGGTGGCCTTTGTTTGGTGGAGCGTCAGTTAAGCGCGAGGCTTACTTGACGGCCCAACCGGTCAGCTCGGCCAGGGCCTTGCCGATGTCTGCCAGCGAACGCACGGTTTTAACGCCTGCGTCTTGCAGCGCAGCGAATTTCTCGTCTGCAGTGCCTTTGCCGCCAGAGATGATTGCGCCAGCATGGCCCATGCGCTTGCCCGGAGGAGCAGTCACACCAGCGATGTAGGAAACAACCGGCTTGGTCACGTGTGCCTTGATGTAGGCAGCCGCTTCTTCTTCAGCCGAACCGCCGATCTCGCCGATCATCACGATCGCTTCGGTCTTCGGGTCTTCCTGGAACAGCTTCAGGATGTCGATGAAGTTCGAACCCGGGATCGGGTCACCACCGATGCCGACGCAAGTCGACTGACCGAAACCGGCGTCAGTAGTCTGCTTCACAGCTTCGTAGGTCAGGGTGCCGGAACGGGAAACGATACCGACCTTGCCTGGCAAGTGAATGTGACCTGGCATGATGCCGATCTTGCATTCGCCTGGAGTGATCACGCCTGGGCAGTTAGGACCGATCAGGACTACACCCAGCTCGTCGCACTTGACCTTGGCATCCAGCATGTCCAGGGTAGGAATGCCTTCAGTGATGCAAACGATCAGCTTGATGCCGCCGAAGGCTGCTTCCAGGATGGAGTCCTTGCAGAAAGGAGCTGGAACGTAGATCACGCTGGCGGTGGCGCCAGTGGCAGCTACAGCGTCTTTCACGGTGTTGAACACTGGCAGGCCCAGGTGCTCGGTGCCGCCTTTGCCTGGAGTTACGCCGCCAACCATCTTGGTGCCGTACTCGATGGCTTGCTGGGTGTGGAAACTACCTTGCGAACCGGTAATACCCTGGCAGATAACTTTGGTGTCTTTATTGATCAGGACGCTCATTATTTGCCCTCCGCAGCTTTGACAACTTGTTGAGCAGCGTCGGTCAGGCTGGTAGCAGCGATGATGTTCAAACCGCTTTCTGCCAGTACTTTAGCGCCCAGCTCAGCGTTGTTGCCTTCAAGGCGAACAACAACCGGGATTTTCACGCCGACTTCTTTCACAGCGCCGATGATGCCTTCGGCAATCATGTCGCAACGAACGATGCCGCCGAAGATGTTGACCAGTACTGCAGCGACGTTAGTGTCGGACAGGATGATCTTGAACGCTTCGGTTACGCGTTCTTTGGTTGCACCGCCGCCCACGTCGAGGAAGTTGGCTGGTTTGCCGCCATGCAGGTTGACGATGTCCATGGTACCCATGGCCAGGCCAGCACCATTGACCATGCAACCGATGTTGCCTTCCAGTGCTACGTAGTTCAGTTCGAACTTGGCAGCGTGCGCTTCGCGCGGATCGTCTTGCGACGGATCGTGGAAAGTCTTCAGCTTAGGCTGACGGTACATGGCGTTGGCGTCGATGTTGATCTTGGCGTCGAGGCAATGCAGATCGCCGTCAGCTTTGATCACCAGCGGGTTCACTTCCAGCAGAGCCAGGTCGTGATCCTTGAACAGCTTGGCCAGACCTACGAAGATCTTGGCGAACTGAGCAACTTGCTTGCCTTCCAGACCCAGCTGGAATGCCAGCTCGCGACCCTGGAATGGCTGAGCGCCAACCAGTGGATCGATAGTGGCCTTGAGGATTTTCTCAGGGGTGTCGTGAGCGATTTTCTCGATGTCCACGCCACCTTCGGTGGAAGCCATGAACACGATGCGACGGCTCGAACGGTCAACGACAGCGCCCAGGTACAGCTCTTTAGCGATATCAGTGCACGATTCAACCAGGATTTTGGTGACTGGCTGACCATTGGCGTCAGTCTGGTAAGTCACCAGACGCTTGCCCAGCCACTGCTGTGCGAATGCTTTAGCGTCTTCTTTGCTGCGAACCAGCTTTACGCCGCCCGCTTTACCGCGACCACCGGCGTGAACCTGGGCTTTGACAACCCATTCGCTGCCGCCGATTTTGTCGCAAGCTTCTGCTGCTGCTTCCGGGGTGTCTACCGCGTAACCGGTGGATACTGGCAGGCCGTACTCAGCGAACAGCTGCTTACCCTGATACTCGTGAAGATTCATGCTTATTACCGTCTTCGTTAGGTACTGCGCATTCGGTGCTGCACTCATTCAAGTGCCGCACCACCTGTGACTGCTGCTTGCGTAACCTTTCCGGGTACCCGGTGCAGCTACGCAAGACTGCGTCCAGCGGACATTCCGCGGTGAGTCTTGCTCGCAAGGCTCACGACGGGCCGTACCGCCGTGGTTTCTTATTATCCGCTTAGCGTTTCTTGCGGTTGGCGATGTGGATGGCGCCGCCATTCACTGCCAACGCAGCTTCGTGCAAGGCTTCAGACAGGGTCGGATGGGAGAAAACCATCATGCCCAGGTCTTCAGCGCTGGTGCCGAATTCCATGCCGATCGCGCCCTGCTGAACCAGTTCTGCAGCGCTCGGGCCAATCACGTGGACGCCCAATACGCGGTCAGTCTTGGCATCAGCGATGACCTTGACGAAACCACCGGTATCGTTGGCGGCCATGGCACGGCCAGAGGCTGCGAACGGGAAGGTGCCGACGTTAACTTCTACGCCTTCAGCTTTCAAGGCCTGTTCGGTTTTACCGACCCATGCGATTTCCGGGTGAGTATAAATAACCGAAGGGATCAGATCATAGTTCATCTGGGCTTTGTGACCCTTGATGCGCTCGACAACCATGATGCCCTCTTCCGAGGCTTTGTGAGCCAGCATCATGCCGCGAACCACGTCACCGATGGCGTAAACGCCCGGTACGGTGGTGGCGCAGTGATCGTCAACGTGCACGAAACCGCGCTCGTCGAGGGTCACGCCGCAATCGGCAGCCAGCAGATCAGTGGTCACCGGACGGCGACCAACGGCTACGATCAGCTTGTCGAAAGTGATGTTCTGCTCGCCGTTGGCATCGGTGTAGTTCACAACGACTTCGTCGCCGTTCACTTTGGAACCGGTCACGCGAGCGCCCAGCTTGATGTCCAGACCCTGTTTGGTCAGGGTTTTCAGCGCTTCCTTGGAAACAGCGGTGTCGGCTGCCAGCAGGAAGGTGTCCAGGGCTTCCAGGACAGTCACTTCTGCACCCAGACGCGACCATACCGAACCCAGCTCCAGACCGATAACACCAGCGCCGATCACACCCAGGCGTTTAGGTACGGACTGGAACTCCAGAGCACCAGTCGAATCGACGATGACTTTCTGATCGACCGGAGCCGGCGGAATGTCGATCGGACGCGAACCTGGAGCCAGGATGACGTTTTCAGCTTCGATGACTTCAACCGAACCGTCAGGCTTGGTGACTTCGACTTTCTTGCCGGCCAGCAACTTGCCGTGGCCCTGGATCGAAGTAACGCCGTTAGCCTTGAACAGGGTGGCGACGCCGCCGGTCAGGTTCTTCACGATGCCAGCCTTGCGGCCAACCATTGCAGCGACGTCCATTTTGACTTCGCCGGTAGAGATACCGTGGACGTTGAAGCTCTCTTTCGCTTCCTTGTATTTCCAGGAGCTGTCCAGCAGCGCCTTGGATGGAATGCAACCGACGTTCAGGCAAGTGCCGCCCAGGGCCAGCTTGCCCTCGCCATCGGTGTATTTCTCGATACAGGCAGTGGAGAGGCCCAGTTGCGCTGCTTTAATGGCAGCCACGTAGCCGCCAGGGCCCGCGCCAATCACTACCACGTCGAATTTCTGAGTCATGTGTCATTCCTTCTCGAATCAAACCGGACGGCCCCTTTTGAGGACCGTCGTGGGACGAAGCTGGTCATTACAGAAGGGCCGTCCATTACTGAACGGCCCGTGCAACGAAATCAGATATCCAGCAGCAAACGAGCTGGGTCTTCCAGCAGGTTCTTGATGGTCACCAGGAAGGTCACAGCTTCTTTGCCATCGATCAGACGGTGATCGTAGGACAGCGCCAGGTACATCATCGGGCGGATAACCACCTGACCGTTGATCGCCATAGGACGCTGGATAATGTTGTGCATACCCAGAATCGCAGCCTGCGGCGGGTTGACGATCGGGGTCGACATCATCGAACCGAAAGTACCACCGTTGGTGATGGTGAACGTGCCGCCGGTCATTTCTTCCATCGACAGTTTGCCGTCACGGGCTTTCTTGCCGAAGGTTGCGATGCCGCCTTCGATTTCAGCCAGGCTCATCAGTTCGGCGTTACGCAGAACCGGTACAACCAGACCGCGGTCGCTGGAAACAGCCACACCGACGTCGGCGTAGCCGTGGTAAACGATGTCGGCACCGTCGATCGACGCGTTGACAGCCGGGAAGCGTTTCAGCGCTTCGGTGGCCGCTTTCACGAAGAACGACATGAAGCCCAGGCGTACGCCGTTGTGGGACTTCTCGAACAGGTCCTTGTACTTCGAACGCAGAGCCATGACTTCGGTCATGTCGACTTCGTTGAAAGTGGTCAGCATGGCCATGTTCGATTGAGCTTCAACCAGACGCTCGGCAACCTTGGCGCGCAGACGGGTCATCGGAACGCGTTTTTCCACGCGGTCGCCAGCAGCGAATACCGGAGCAGAAGCAGCCGGTGCAGCAGCTTTGGCAGGTGCGGCAGCCGGAGCGGCTTTCTTGGCAGCAACAGCCGCTACCACGTCTTCCTTGGTCACACGACCGCCTTTGCCAGTACCGGCAACGGAAGCGATGTTGATGCCGTTTTCCTCAGCCAGCTTGCGAGCAGCCGGTGCAGCAACAGGATCGTCTTCGCCCGCTTCGGCAGGAGCAGCGGCAGCGGCAGCGGCAGCAGGTGCAGCAGCAGCGGCTGGAGCGGCAGCAGCGCTGCCCTCACCGATAGAGCCCAGAACTTCGTCGGACAGAACGGTGTCGCCTTCGTTCTTGACGATCGCGCCCAGCACGCCATCAGCGGTGGCCAGAACTTCCAGCACGACCTTGTCGGTTTCGATGTCGACGATCAGTTCGTCACGCTTGACGGCGTCGCCCGGTTTTTTGTGCCAGGTGGCAACGGT
This sequence comes from Pseudomonas sp. DF5, assembly GCF_058148225.1. NCBI lineage: Bacteria > Pseudomonadati > Pseudomonadota > Gammaproteobacteria > Pseudomonadales > Pseudomonadaceae > Pseudomonas > Pseudomonas sp. DF5. The sequence goes on along the minus strand of NZ_JBYVYM010000016.1, from coordinate 99,943 downwards.
GCCATCGGCAACCGATTCCGGGAAAGTGGGGGCTTTGATTTCGATAGCCATTATCTGTGGGTCCTTAAATTCGGTTTCAGGTGCGCGAAGGCGTTAAACAGTGAAAGCATCTTGCAGCAGTTGTTCCTGCTGCTCGGCGTGCATCGAAGCGTAACCGCAAGCCGGTGCGGCAGACGCCTCACGACCAGCGTATTCCAGGACCAGGCCTTGTTTGTGGTTGGTCAGGCTGCGACGCATGTGATGCTGGCTGCTGTACCAGGCGCCCTGGTTCATCGGCTCTTCCTGGCACCAGACCACGTTCTCGAGGTTGGTGTAAGGGGCGAGCGTCTCCATCAGGTCGTCCTCAGGGAACGGATACAGCTGCTCGATACGCACGATGGCGATGTCTTCACGACCTTCGGCACGGCGTTTTTCCAGCAGGTCGTAGTAGACCTTGCCGCTACACAGGACCATGCGGGTGACCTTTTTCGGATCAAGCGCATCGATTTCCGGGATAACGGTCTGGAACGAACCTTCGGCCAGGTCTTCCAGGGTCGAGATGGCCAGCTTGTGACGCAGCAACGACTTCGGAGTCAGGACTACCAATGGTTTGCGCAGCGGGCGAATCACCTGACGACGCAGCAAGTGGTAGATCTGGGCCGGCGTAGTCGGCATGGCTACCTGAATGTTGTGCTCGGCGCACAGTTGCAGGTAACGCTCCAGACGAGCCGAGGAGTGCTCAGGACCCTGACCTTCATAACCGTGCGGCAGCAGCATGGTCAGACCGCAGAGACGGCCCCACTTGTGCTCGCCACTGGTGATGAACTGGTCGATCACCACTTGCGCACCGTTGGCGAAATCGCCGAACTGGGCTTCCCAGATCACCAGCGCGTTTGGCGTGGTGGTCGAGTAACCGTATTCGAACGCCAGTACGGCTTCTTCCGACAGGAACGAGTCGTACAGATCAAAACGCGGCTGACCCTTGTACAGGTTCTGCAACGGAATGTAGGTGCCGGCATCTTTCTGGTTGTGCAGAACAGCGTGACGGTGCGAGAACGTACCGCGGCCAATGTCCTGACCAGTCATGCGGATCGGGTGACCTTCGAACGCCAGGGTCGCGTACGCCATGGTTTCGGCATAACCCCAGTTGATCGGCAGGCCGCCGGCTTGCATCTTCTGACGGTCTTCGTAGATCTTCGCAACCTGGCGCTGAACCACGAAGCCTTCCGGAATTTCCAGCAGCTTGGCAGACAGTTCCTGCAAGGTTTTCAGATCGAAACGGGTGTCGTGACGCGCAGTCCAGGCGTGGCCCAGGTACGGACGCCAGTCCACGAACAACTCTTTGTTCGGCTCTTTGACCAGGCTTTTTACAACATGCAGACCGTTGTCCAGCGCGTTGCGGTATTCGTCGACTTTCGCCTGAACACGCTCGGCGTCCAGCACACCGCTCTGGGTCAGACGATCGGCATACAGCTCACGGGTAGTGCGCTGCTTGGTGATCTGCTGATACATCAGAGGCTGGGTACCGCTTGGCTCATCGGCCTCGTTGTGGCCGCGACGACGGTAGCAGACCAGGTCGATCACCACGTCACGCTTGAACTGCATGCGGTAGTCGATAGCCAGCTGGGTCACGAACAATACAGCTTCCGGATCATCACCATTCACATGGAGGATCGGCGCCTGGATCATTTTTGCGACGTCAGTGGCGTACTCGGTGGAACGCGAGTCCAGCGGGTTGCTGATGGTGAAACCGACCTGGTTGTTGATCACGATGTGCACGGTGCCGCCGGTCTTGAAACCGCGGGTCTGCGACATCTGGAAGGTTTCCATCACCACGCCTTGACCGGCGAATGCCGCGTCACCGTGGATGGAGATCGGCAGAACCTTCTCACCGGTAGGGTCGTTACGACGATCCTGACGGGCGCGAACCGAACCCTCGACCACTGGAGAAACGATTTCCAGGTGGGACGGGTTGAAAGCCATGGCCAGGTGAACTTCACCGCCGGAGGTCATGACGTTGGACGAGAAGCCCTGGTGATATTTAACGTCACCGGAACCCAGCTCGACCTTCTTCTTGCCTTCGAACTCGTCGAACAGCTCGCGCGGGTTCTTGCCGAAGGTGTTGACCAGTACGTTCAGACGGCCACGGTGGGCCATGCCGATCACGACTTCCTTGGTGCCGTAGGAACCGGAACGCTGGATCAGCTCGTCGAGCATCGGGATCAGGCTCTCGCCGCCTTCCAGACCGAAACGCTTGGTGCCCGGGTATTTGGTGCCCAGGTATTTTTCCAGGCCTTCGCCGGCGGTGACACGCTCAAGCAGGTGGCTCTTGATGTCGGCGGAGTAAGTCGGACGGCCGCGTACGCTTTCCAGACGCTGCTGGAACCACTGGCGCTGCTCGGAATCGGTGATATGCGTAAATTCAGCGCCGATGGTGCGGCAATATGTCTGCTGCAACGCTTCGTGAATTTCGCGTAGGCTCGCCTCCTCTTTGCCGATGAACAGGTCGCCGGCACGGAAGGTCGTATCAAGATCGGCATTGGTCAAGCCGTAATGATTGATTGACAGGTCTCCAGGTGCGGGACGCTGCCACAGCCCCAGCGGGTCAAGCTGGGCTGCCTGGTGGCCACGCATACGGTAGGCCTGGATCAATCGCAGCACTTCAACTTGCTTCTTTTCGTGCTCACTGCTCACGCTGCCGGCGGAAACCGGTTGGGCGCGGCGCTGGTTCTTTGCCAGCAAGACGAAATGATCGCGAATTGTGGAGTGCGAAACATCGGTGGCAGTGTTGCCATCAGCAGGCAACTTCTGGAAGTAGGTGCGCCACTCTTCTGGCACAGCGTTAGGGTCGTGCAGGTAGAGCTCGTAGAGCTCTTCCACATAGGCAGCGTTACTACCGGAAAGGTAGGCGCTGTTCCACATGCGCTGCATCACGCTTTCTTGCATGCTTGGTCACCCTCGGTTAGGGGAACACCACCGGCGTCGACACCGAGCAAACTTGCAGAAGTCCGAATGCAGCGACTAAAACAAGCCACTTAGGATCACGCTGATAGTCCGGGTACCAGCCCGGATGCCCCTGCTTGTCTCATTTCTTCAAAATAAGAGCTGCAGCCTTATGGGCTGCTGCTCAGGTTAAAACTACGGCGCCGGTTGAAGCCTGCGCCGCAGCATCTACGGGTACAGCGGTTCTACGGGTACAGCAGCTGAATCACACGCCGCTTTGCAGCAGCATGTTACGGATGTGACCGATGGCCTTAGTCGGGTTCAGGCCTTTCGGACAAACGTTGACGCAGTTCATGATGCCCCGGCAGCGGAATACGCTGAACGGGTCATCCAGCGAAGCCAGACGCTCGGACGTCTTGGTGTCGCGGCTGTCTGCCAGGAAGCGGTACGCTTGCAGCAGGGCAGCCGGGCCCAGGAACTTGTCCGGGTTCCACCAGAAGGACGGGCACGAAGTCGAGCAGCAAGCGCACAGGATGCACTCGTACAGACCGTCGAGCTTTTCACGCTCTTCAGGCGACTGCAGACGCTCGATGGCCGGAGCCGGCGTGTCGTTCTGCAGGTATGGTTTCACCTTTTCGTATTGCTTGTAGAAGATGCTCATATCGACGACCAGGTCACGGATAACCGGCAAACCTGGCAGAGGACGAACGATCAGCTTGTTACCTTTTACAACGGCGGACAGTGGCGTGATGCACGCCAGACCGTTTTTGCCGTTGATGTTCATGCCGTCGGAACCGCAAACACCTTCACGGCAAGAGCGACGATAGGAGAAACCCTCGTCTTGCTCTTTGATCAGGGCCAGCACGTCCAGCACCATCAGGTCTTTACCACCGGTATCAACCTGGAATTCCTGCATGAACGGCGCAGCGTCCTGATCAGGGTTGTAACGATAAACACTGACTTTCAACATGGCGGCCACCCTTAATAAGTCCGAATCTTAGGTTCAAAAGTCGGAACAGTCTTCGGCGAGAAGTTCACTGCACGCTTGGCAACGCGCTTCTCACCCGGGAAGTACAGGGTGTGGCACAGCCAGTTTTCGTCGTCACGGTCTTCGAAGTCTTCACGGGCGTGAGCGCCGCGGGACTCTTTACGTACTTCTGCCGCGATGGCAGTAGCTTCGGCCACTTCCAGCAGGTTCTGCAGCTCCAGCGCTTCGATACGCGCGGTGTTGAACGCCTGGCTCTTGTCGTTGATCTTGACGTTGGCGATACGGCCACGCAGATCAGCCAGTTGAGCAATACCCTTCTGCATGTATTCGCCGGTACGGAACACACCGAAGTAGTTCTGCATGCAGCTTTGCAGCTCGCGACGCAGGGTTGCCACGTCTTCGCCATCGGTACGCTCGTTCAGAGCGGACAGACGCGACAGGGCCGCATTGATGTCGGCATCGGTGGCATCGTCGTATTCGATACCGTCGGTCAGCGCCTTTTCCAGGTGCAGACCGGCCGCACGACCGAAGACCACCAGGTCGAGCAACGAGTTGCCGCCCAGACGGTTGGCACCGTGAACCGATACGCAAGCCACTTCACCGACCGCAAACAGGCCCGGAATGATGGTGTCTTTGCCTTCGGCGTCCTGAGTGATCGCCTGACCATGAATGTTGGTGGCAACGCCGCCCATCATATAGTGGCAAGTCGGAACAACCGGAACCGGAGCGACGACCGGGTCAACATGCGCGAAAGTCTTGGACAGTTCGCAGATGCCTGGCAGACGGCTGTGCAGCACTTCCTCGCCCAGGTGGTCGAGCTTGAGCATTACGTGGTCGCCATTCGGACCGCAACCGTTGCCGGCGATGATTTCTTTAACCATCGAACGGGCAACCACGTCACGACCGGCAAGGTCTTTGGCGTTCGGAGCATAACGCTCCATGAAACGCTCGCCGTGCTTGTTGATCAGGTAACCACCTTCACCACGGCAACCTTCGGTTACCAGTACACCGGCGCCGGCGATGCCGGTCGGGTGGAACTGCCACATTTCGATGTCCTGTACCGGAACACCGGCACGCAGCGCCATGCCAACGCCGTCACCGGTGTTGATCAGGGCGTTGGTGGTCGAAGCGTAGATGCGACCTGCACCGCCGGTCGCCAGTACGGTGGCCTTGGCACGGATGTAGGTGGTTTCGCCGGTTTCGATGCAGATCGCGATCACACCGACGAACTCGCCTTCGCCGTTCTTCACCAGATCGACAGCGTAGTACTCGTTCAGGAACACGGTACCGGCTTTCAGGTTGCCCTGATAAAGGGTGTGCAACAACGCGTGACCGGTACGGTCGGACGCCGCGCAAGTACGTGCGGCCTGGCCGCCCTTGCCGTAGTCCTTGGACTGACCGCCGAATGGACGCTGGTAGATACGACCTTGCTCGGTACGCGAGAACGGCATACCCATGTGGTCCAGCTCGTAAACGGCAGCCGGACCTTCCTGACACATGTATTCGATAGCGTCCTGGTCACCGATGTAGTCGGAACCCTTGACGGTATCGTACATGTGCCAGCGCCAGTCATCGTTCGGATCCGCAGACGCAATGGCGCAAGTGATGCCGCCCTGGGCCGATACGGTGTGCGAACGAGTCGGGAAAACCTTGGTGATCACGGCAGTCTTGTGACCGCCTTGTGCCAGTTGCAGCGCTGCGCGCATGCCAGCACCGCCGCCACCAATAATGATGGCGTCGAAAGAAATCGTTGGAATGTTAGCCATGGATCAGATACCCCAGAGAATCTGCACACCCCAGACGAAGTAAGCGAACATCGCAACGCCGCATACTGCCTGGAAAAGGAAACGTACTGCAGTCGCGGACTTGCCCAGCGCCATCGGCGTCAGGTAGTCGGTCGCGATGGTCCACATGCCGACCCAGGCGTGAGCGCCAAGGGCAACAAGGGCCAGCAGACTGAAGATACGCATCCCGTTGTGGGCGAACAGGCCGTGCCATTGGGCGTAGCCAATGCCAGGATTCGCAGCGAGGTATCCGATCAGGAAAATGAAATAAGCCGCGAGTACAACCGCAGACACACGTTGCGCCATCCAGTCATAGAGGCCCGAACGCGAAAGGTTCGTAACGCTGGTTACCATATCCAAACTCCTGCCAGAACGATCAACACCACGGAAACGGCGATGATAATTTTCGAGCCCAGGCGGCCGCCTTCCAGCGTCTCACCGATGCCCATGTCCATGATCAAGTGGCGCACACCGGCTACCAGGTGATACAGAAGAGCGGACAGGAGGCCCCATGCTACGAACTTGGCCAGCGGGCTGGTCAAGCATGCCTTCACCTCGGCGAAACCTTCCTCGGAACCCAGAGACTTGCCCAATGCATACAGCATGAAGCCAAGGCCCAGGAAGAGGATGATGCCGGAAACACGGTGAAGAAACGACGTAACGCCGGTGATGGGGAGTTTGATGGTCCTTAGGTCTAGGTTTACAGGTCGTTGGCTTTTCACGGCTTTTTTTTCACACTGAAGAGCCCCTAACAATCAGGGCAAAGTTGTTGGGGAGTGCACTGGTCAGGTAACCACCACCCAGGGATGCGACCCCCAATAAAGCAGGCCCAAAAGCCCCTGGCGGTCGGTGGCCGAGTATAGACAGTTAGGCTACTAATGACAACGCGTTCACCTTCCCCTAATAGCGGATTGCACAAGTGACATAAAAGGCGTAAATGGCAGGCAATTTCGAGAAAAAAGTCCGGTTAAAGCCTTCTGGAGCAAGACTTTAGGCAAATTGACATTCGAATTTATCTCACTATAGTGGTGCGGGCCCTGCGTGGGGGGTCTGTCTGATGATTTCAAGCATAAATAGGAGGCCACATGGCTGACAAAAAAGCGCAGTTGATCATCGAGGGCGCAGCCCCCGTCGAGCTGCCCATTTTAACCGGCACCGTTGGTCCCGATGTTATCGACGTTCGGGGCCTGACGGCCACGGGCCGTTTCACCTTTGACCCTGGTTTCATGTCGACCGCCTCCTGCGAGTCGAAGATCACCTACATCGACGGCGACAACGGTATTCTGCTGCACCGCGGCTACCCGATCGAACAGCTGGCTGAAAAGTCGGACTACCTGGAAACCTGCTACCTGCTGCTCAACGGCGAGCTGCCGACCGCAGAACAGAAGGCCCAGTTCGTCGGCACCGTGAAGAACCACACCATGGTCCACGAGCAGTTGAAGACCTTCTTCAACGGCTTCCGTCGCGACGCCCACCCGATGGCCGTCATGTGCGGTGTAGTTGGCGCCCTCTCGGCGTTCTACCACGACTCCCTCGACATCAATAACCCGCAGCATCGCGAAATCTCCGCGATCCGCCTGGTTGCCAAGATGCCGACCCTGGCTGCAATGGTTTACAAGTACTCCATGGGCCAACCCATGATGTACCCGCGCAACGACCTGTCGTATGCGGAAAACTTCCTGCACATGATGTTCAACACCCCGTGCGAGATCAAACCGATCAGCCCGGTACTCGCCAAGGCCATGGACCGGATCTTCATCCTCCATGCCGACCACGAGCAGAACGCATCGACCTCCACCGTACGTCTGGCAGGTTCCTCGGGTGCCAACCCGTTCGCCTGTATCGCCGCCGGTATCGCTGCACTGTGGGGCCCTGCCCACGGCGGTGCGAACGAAGCCGTGTTGACCATGCTCGATGAAATTGGCGATGTCTCGAACATCGACAAGTACATCGCCAAGGCCAAGGACAAGAACGATCCGTTCAAACTGATGGGCTTCGGTCACCGTGTTTACAAAAACCGCGACCCGCGCGCTACCGTCATGAAGCAGACCTGCGACGAAGTGTTGAAGGAACTGGGCATCACCAACGATCCGCAACTCGAACTGGCCATGCGCCTGGAAGAGATCGCCCTGACCGACCCGTACTTCATCGAACGCTCGCTGTACCCGAACGTCGACTTCTACTCGGGGATCATCCTCAAGGCGATCGGCATTCCAACCAGCATGTTCACCGTGATCTTCGCCCTGGCGCGGACCGTCGGCTGGATCTCCCACTGGAAAGAAATGCTCTCCAGCCCATACAAGATTGGCCGCCCGCGCCAGCTGTACACCGGCTACGAGTCGCGTGACATCACCAAGCTTGAAGACCGCAAATAAGACCTGTCTTGCGATAACGTCTTAAGTTGCACCGAGAACGGCCTCTATGTAGATAGAGGCCGTTTTTGTTTGTGCTCTTTGGTTGTGTGCATATCCGTTTCTTCGGTAACGGCGGCTCGACCTCCGGGAAAGGGGCAGACAGATCAAAAGCCAAAGCAACGGCAAGATCAAAAGATCGCAGCTTTCGGCAGCTCCTATGGGAGGAATATATCCCCACGTCCGATCAGGCCGGCCGGTCGGCCGCCTCGCTTTGGCTTTTGCATATAGCCTTCGCGGGCAAGCCTCGCCCCTACAAAGGGCGATAACCGCCCATAAAAGCCCAATAAAAATGCCCCGATCTCTCGACCGGGGCATTCGTGTCAGCGCAGCTTATATATAAGAAGCCTTAGTGCGAAACCGCCCCACTCGCCCCTAACCCAGTCTGCGAACGCACAAACTGAGGAAAGAACAGCGCCCGCTCATTGTCAGCCGCAGTGGATTTGTCAGTGATCGAGAAGAACCAGATACCGATAAAGGCAATGATCATCGAGAACAGCGCCGGGTATTCATACGGGAAGATCGCCTTCTCGTGACCCATGATCTGCACCCAGATGGTAGGCCCCAGCACCATCAAGCCAACCGCACTGACCAGCCCCAACCAACCGCCGATCATCGCACCGCGAGTCGTCAGTTTCTTCCAGTACATGGAAAGCAGCAGCACCGGGAAGTTGCAGCTCGCCGCGATGGAGAACGCCAGGCCCACCATGAACGCGATGTTCTGCTTCTCGAACAGAATGCCCAGGCCAATCGCCAGCACCGCCAAAGCGATGGTGGTGATTTTCGAGACGCGGATTTCGTCCTTCTCGTTGGCCTTGCCCTTCTTGATCACGCTGGCATACAGGTCATGGGACACTGCCGAGGCACCGGCCAGGGTCAGGCCGGCTACCACCGCCAGAATGGTCGCGAACGCCACCGCCGAGATGAAGCCCAGGAACACACTGCCACCCACCGCGTTGGCCAAATGCACCGCCGCCATGTTGTTGCCGCCCAACAGCGCGCCTGCCGCATCTTTAAAGGCCGGGTTGGTGCTGACCAGCAGGATCGCGCCGAAGCCGATGATGAAGGTCAGGATGTAGAAGTAGCCAATGAAGCCGGTTGCATACAGCACACTTTTACGTGCTTCTTTCGCGTCGCTCACGGTGAAGAAGCGCATCAGAATGTGCGGCAGGCCAGCGGTACCGAACATCAGTGCCAGGCCGAGGGAGAACGCCGAGATCGGGTCTTTCACCAAGCCGCCCGGGCTCATGATTGCTTCACCTTTGGCGTGAACCTTGATCGCCTCGGAGAACAGCGTGTTGAAGTCGAAGTTGACGTGCTTCATCACCATCAGCGCCATGAACGAGGCACCGGACAACAACAGCACCGCCTTGATGATCTGCACCCAAGTGGTCGCCAGCATGCCGCCGAACAGCACGTACAGGCACATCAGGATACCGACCAGGATCACCGCAACGTGGTAGTCCAGGCCGAACAGCAGCTGAATCAGCTTGCCGGCACCGACCATTTGCGCGATCAGGTAGAACGCCACCACCACCAACGAACCGCACGCCGACAGCGAGCGAATCTGGGTTTGCCCCAGGCGATAGGACGCCACGTCGGCAAAGGTGTACTTGCCCAGGTTACGCAGGCGCTCGGCGATCAGGAACAGAATGATCGGCCAGCCCACCAGAAAGCCGATCGAGTAGATCAGGCCATCGTAGCCGGAGGTGAACACCAGGGCGGAAATACCCAGGAAGGATGCCGCGGACATGTAGTCACCGGCAATCGCCAGACCGTTCTGGAAACCGGTGATCTTGCCACCCGCCGCATAGTAGTCGGCGGCCGATTTATTGCGCTTGGACGCCCAATAGGTGATGCACAAGGTTGCCCCGACGAACACCACGAACATCATGATCGCGGATACGTTGAGCGGTTGTTTCTGCACTGCACCCGTCAGGGCCTCAGCCGCCCAGGCGCCCGGTGCAAAGGCTGCGATGCTCAAGAGAGCGATTAGACGCCGGATCATTGCTGAGCCTCCTTGAGAATCGCATTGTTCAAGTCGTCGAATTCGCCGTTGGCGCGTCGTACGTAGATACCAGTCAGGACAAAGGCCGAAACAATCAGCCCGACACCGATCGGAATGCCCCAGGTTATCGAAGACTCGGGGCTGATCTTTGCGCCCAGAATATGCGGCCCGTAAGCGATCAAAAGGATGAATCCGGAGTACAACCCAAGCATGATCGCTGAAAGAATCCAGGCGAATCGTTCCCTCTTGCTAACCAGCTCCTTGAAGCGCGGGCTGTTTTGAATCGAGAGGTAAATGCTGTCGTTCATTGTTTTTATCCTCGCAGCACAGATTTGGTTGGAACGTTATCCACTCTATGCGGCTGCCGGAGAGGTTCCAGACGACCTTAGTATTAGAACGACATGACGGTTTCTCCCCCGCCGAATTCCCACAGAAAGCAAAAAGCCCCTTGGCATTTAAGCCAAGGGGCCTTGGGAGGTGCTGACCAGACGCTTCAGCTCAAATCATTTGGTCCATTCGGCAACGCGATCCGGGTGTTTGGCCACCCAGTCTTTCGCTGCGGCTTCAGGCTTGGCACCGTCCTGAATCGCCAACATGACTTGGCCGATTTCGTCTTTCGACGCCCACTGGAAGTTCTTCAGGAACTTCGCGACTTCAGGCGCTTTGGTTGCCAGCTCCTTGCTGCCGATGCTGTTCACGGTTTCAGCTGCGCCGTAAACGCCTTTCGGGTCTTCCAGGAAGCGCAGTTTCCACTTGGCGAACATCCAGTGTGGCACCCAACCGGTGACGGCGATGGATTCGTTTTTCTTCTCGGCACGGGTCAGCTCGGCAATCATGCCGGCGCCAGAACTGGCCTTGAGGGTGTAATTGTCCAGACCGTAATCCTTGATAGCCTGATCGGTCTTGAGCATCACGCCTGAACCGGCGTCGATGCCGACGATACGACCCTTGAAGCTGTCGTCGGTTTTCAGATCGGCAATGGACTTGGCCTTGACGTACTCCGGCACGATCAGACCGATTTTCGCATCCTTGAAGTTCGGGCCGTAGTCGACGACCTGATCCTTGTTCTTCGCCCAGTATTCGCCGTGAGTCACAGGCAGCCAAGCCGACAGCATGGCGTCGAGTTTGCCAGTGGCCACGCCCTGCCACATGATCCCGGTGGCAACGGCTTGTAGCTTCACGTCATAACCGAGTTTCTGCCTGATCACTTCTGCTGCCACGTTGGTCGTGGCGACGCTGTCCGACCAGCCGTCGACATAACCGATAGTCACTGCCTTGCCTTCAGCGCTGGCCATCGTAGAGCTGATCGCCAGCACCAAAGCGGCACCTGCGCCCAAGAGTCGTCGCATCTTCATCGTTACTTCCCCGAAAGTGCTGCACTCGACGGATGCCGAGTCGCTCAACGTATTTTTATGGTGCTCAGCGCCCCCATCACGCCCACCGCAAACTCGTTCGATCATCAGCGGAGTACTGACGTGTCGATCATCAACCTGACGCCAACAAAGACCTGCTCTGCCAGCGACCTCAAGGCATCGAGAAACGACATCAGAAGGCCATTAATCGCGACCGTCGCAAATGCCTCGGCCGGCCCGCCCGAACTTTGCATGTCAAAACCATGCAGGCCACCAAGCGTAGGCCAAATGCAGGTAACATGCCCGGCTTTGCTCCCAGACGGCCTGAACATGCCCGCGACATCACGCTTTCCTTTTTTGGCTTATCTTTTCGCTTGCCTGCTGGGGCTGTTTGCCCTCGGCGGCTTCTGGTACGGACTCGGCAAACCGGTGATCCTTCCGGACGTGGCCAGCGCAACGCACAAACTGCAATGCGCCTCTTACACCCCGTTCGACAAGGACCAATCGCCATTCGACGTGCCGTTCAAATTGCGCCCCGAGCGCATGGACGCCGACCTCGCCCTGCTGGCGACCCGTTTCGAATGCATCCGCACCTATTCCATGACCGGCCTCCAGGATCTGCCCGACCTGGCACGCAAGCACGGCTTGAAACTGATGATCGGCGCCTGGGTCAACAGCAACCCGGTGGATACCGCCAAGGAAGTCGATCTGCTGATCGCCTCGGCCAATGCCAACCCGGATGTGGTGACCTCGGTCATCGTCGGCAACGAAGCCCTGCTGCGCAAGGAAGTCACCGGCGCACAACTGGCAACGCTGATCAATAAAGTCAAAAGCCGGATCAAGCAACCAGTGACCTACGCCGACGTCTGGGAGTTCTGGCTCAAACACCCGGAAGTCGCCCCGGCAGTGGATTTCCTCACCATCCATTTATTGCCGTACTGGGAAGATGATCCGTCGAACATTGACGCCGCGCTGCAGCATGTAGCCGAGGTGCGTCAGGTATTCGGCAACAAGTTCGCGCCCAAGGACGTGATGATTGGCGAAACCGGTTGGCCGAGCGAAGGTCGTCAGCGCGAAACGGCGCTGCCGAGCCGGGTCAATGAAGCCAAGTTCATTCGCAGCTTTGTAATCATGGCCGAGCAGCAAGGCTGGCATTACAACCTGATCGAAGCGTTCGACCAGCCTTGGAAACGCGCCAGCGAAGGTGCGGTCGGGGGTTATTGGGGACTGTTCGACGCCGATCGCCAGGACAAGGGCGTACTCGCCGGGCCGGTCTCGAACGTGCCGTACTGGTCGCAATGGCTGGCGGTGGGCGGTTTGATCTTCATCGGTACGTTGATCCTCGGCGGTCGCGTTCGCAGCACTCGCGCAGCGTTGGTGCTGCCTCTGCTCGGTGCCCTGGCGGCCTGTTCGATCGGCGCCTGGGGCGACCTGGCCCGTGTCACCACCCGTTTTGCCAGCGAATGGTTGTGGGTAGCGTTGCTGACGGGGTTGAATCTGTTGGTGCTGGCCCATGCCGCGCTGACCTTGAGCACCCGCACCGGTTGGCGTGGGCGCGCCTTCAATGCCCTTGAACATCGAGCCGGCTGGTGGCTGGCAGCGACAGGTTTTGCCGCGGCGGTGATGATGCTGGAACTGGTGTTCGACCCGCGTTATCGCAGCTTCCCGAGTGTCGCGTTCATCCTGCCGGCGCTGGTGTACCTGTGCCGCCCGGTGAGCGTGCCGCGTCGGGAAATTGCCGTGCTGACCTTCATCATCGGCGCCGGCATTGCACCGCAACTGTTTCGTGAAGGCTTGCAGAACCAGCAGGCCTGGGGCTGGGCGCTGGTGAGTGTGTTGATAGTCGCGGCGTTGTGGCGCAGCTTGCGGGTTCGCAAGGGCTGATCTTCAGCGTGTTTAATGGCCTCTTCGCGGGCAAGCCTCGCTCCTACAGGGTTGTGTCGTTCATATCATTTATGAACGACACAACCCTGTAGGAGCGAGGCTTGCCCGCGAAGACTGACTATCAGACGCTGCTAGAAGCCCGGACCAACCGCAAAGCAGCAATCACCACCGCAAACACCGCCAACGTGGTGGTGTACAACGCCAGCGCCGGAAACCCGAACACAAGCGCCAGTACCGCCAACCACCACCCTGCCCGCCCCGGCAGCACAAAACCGGTCACGGCTGCCGCCACTGCCGCCCAGCCCAGCACCTTGAAGTGAATCATCAAACCCAGGTTCGAGCGCACCTGGCATTCCCAGCGACTGGCCTCGTCAACGCAGATGCCGACCCATTGAGCATCCTCCATGAAGCCATAACGCGCGCCATAACTGGCGGCCAGCCACAATGGCAGAAGAACGAGCAGCAGAATCACGGGCAGACGGCGGGACATGAAGCACTCCAATAAACGAAATCGGCGGCCAGCTTAATCCCCCGTCCGCGCTAAGCAAACAACATCAATTAACTGTTCATGAAATAGCTGCAAAGTGTATCGTCCCGCTACCATTGCTCCGAAACTTGGCCTGTTTGCCGCCGATGCATGGCACTTTGGCCCAAATCCAATGGTCATAGCCTGCGAACTTCATCCGGCACCTTCCTCTAAGGGATCTAGTCATGCTCCGTTCCTTGCGCTTCGCCGCCCTGTTTGGCGGCTTGCTTTTAAGTGCGTCCGTACTGGCGGCCGACATTGACGCCGCCAGTTATGGCTACCCCCTGACCAACCCATTCGAGGCGACCATCGCCACGACACCGCCGGAGTTGCGTCCGGAGTTGCCACTGGACGACGACATCAACCAAGAGGATCGCAGCGTCACGTTGCGCCCGGAGCGAGAGTTCAGTCTGCCGGACAATTTCTGGCCGGTGAAAAAACTCACCTACCGCATCGCCACGCAGGATCATGCCGCACCGTTAATCTTCCTGATTTCCGGTACCGGTGCACGCTATGACAGCACCCTCAACGAATACCTGAAAAAGCTCTACTACAAGGCCGGTTATCACGTAGTGCAGCTGTCGTCGCCCACCAGTTTCGACTTCATGACCGCCGCCTCGCGTTTCGCCACTCCAGGCGTGACCAAGGACGACGCCGAAGACATGTACCGGGTGATGCAGGCCGTACGGGCGCAAAACCCGAAACTGCCGGTCACCGATTATTTCCTGACCGGTTACAGCCTCGGCGCCCTGGATGCGGCTTTTGTTGCACACCTGGATGAAACCCGTCGCAGCTTCAACTTCAAGAAAGTCTTGCTGCTCAACCCGCCGGTCAACCTCTACACCTCGGTCACCAACCTGGACAAACTGGTACAGACCGAGGTCAAAGGCATCAACAACACCACCACTTTCTATGAGCTGGTGCTGGCGAAATTGACCCGCTACTTCCAGCAAAAAGGCTACATCGACCTCAACGATGCCCTGCTCTACGACTTCCAGCAGTCCAAGCAACACCTGAGCAATGAACAGATGGCGATGCTGATCGGCACTTCATTCCGTTTCTCGGCGGCAGACATTGCCTTCACCTCCGACCTGATCAACCGTCGCGGCCTGATCACGCCACCGAAATTCCCGATCACCGAAGGCACCACCCTCACGCCGTTCCTCAAACGTGCGCTGCAGTGCGACTTCGATTGCTACATCACCGAGCAGGTCATCCCGATGTGGCGCGCCCGCACCGACGGCGGCAGCCTGCTGCAACTGATCGATCAGGTCAGCCTGTATGCGCTCAAGGACTACCTGCACGACAGCCCGAAAATCGCCGTCATGCACAACGCCGATGACGTGATCCTCGGCCCTGGTGACCTGGGTTTCCTGCGCCGCACCTTTGGCGACCGCTTGACTGTTTATCCATTGGGCGGCCATTGCGGCAACCTCAACTATCGCGTCAACAGCGACGCCATGCTGGAGTTTTTCCGTGGCTAAATACCTCCTGCTGATTGCAGCGTTACTCTGTGCAGGCGTCGCCAATGCCGACAACAGCAAAGCCAACGCCCCAGTGGTTATCGATAAAGACGGCTTCAAGGAACCGCTGAGCAAACTCAAATTCAACCCGGGGCTGGACCAGCGCGAGTTCGAACGCTCATCGCTCAACGCACTGAACGTCTATGACCCGCTGGAAGAGTGGAACCGCCGCGTCTACCACTTCAACTATCGGTTCGACGAATGGGTATTCCTGCCCGTGGTCAACGGCTATCGCTACGTCACCCCAAGTTTCCTGCGCACCGGCGTCAGCAACTTCTTCAACAACCTCGGTGATGTGCCGAACCTGGTGAACAGCCTGCTGCAATTCAAGGGGCAGCGCTCGCTGGACACCACCGCTCGCCTGCTGCTCAACACCACCATCGGTGTCGCCGGCCTGTGGGATCCGGCCACCGCCATGGGCCTGCCGCGCCGCAATGAAGACTTCGGCCAGACCCTGGGCTTCTACGGCGTACCGGGCGGCGCCTACCTGGTGCTGCCGATCCTCGGCCCGTCGAACCTGCGTGACACCGCAGGCCTGGCGGTCGATTACACCGGCGAATCGGCGATCAACTTCCTGAACGTGTCCGAAGTCAGTTCCAACCACCCGGAAATCTGGGTATTGCGCGGCGTCGACAAGCGCTATCAGAACGGCTTCCGCTACGGGCAGATGAACACACCGTTCGAGTATGAAAAAGTGCGTTACGTGTATACCGAGGCGCGCAAGCTGCAGATTGCCGAGTAACGCCGCCGGCAACAAAAAAGGCCATTCGATTTGCGTCGAATGGCCTTTTTCATGCGCGTGTATCAAACACCACCAATCACTGTAGGAGCGAGGCTTGCCCGCGAAGAACGATAACGCGGTCATTCAGTTCAACCGACGCGCTCCATTCGCGGGCAAGCCTCGCTCCTACGGGACTGACCAGGTTTCAGGCTTTCACTGTCTTCCAAACCTTGCTGACAGCCATTACCCCAATCAGCACCGCCGCCCCTGCCACAATCCCGGCCACTGCATTGAGCAACGTCGGCACGATAAAGCCGGCCCCACCAGACGCTGCGGTGACATTCTCGATCCAGTGGTGAACCACCGGCACGCCATGGGTCAGGATCCCGCCGCCGACCAGAAACATCGCCGCCGTGCCGATCACCGACAGACTTTTCATCATGTACGGCGCCGCGCGCAGAATCCCGTCGCCGATGCTTTTAGCCATCTGGCCCGGCTTCTGGGTCAGCCACAGGCCAAGGTCGTCGAGCTTGACGATGCCGGCCACCAGGCCATAGACGCCGATAGTCATGACGATGGCAATACCCGAGAGCACGATCACTTGCTGGGTCAGTGAAGCGTCAGCCACCGTGCCTAACGTGATGGCGATGATTTCTGCCGACAAAATGAAATCGGTACGAATCGCCCCTTTGATCTTGTCCTTCTCGAACGCCACCAGATCGACCGCCGGGTTGGCCACGGCCTCGACCAACTCTGCGTGTTCGGCCTGATCTTCGGCTTTGCTGTGCAGAAATTTGTGGGCAAGTTTCTCGAAGCCTTCGAAGCACAGGTAAGCGCCACCGACCATCAGCAAGGGTGTGACCAGCCATGGAATGAACGCACTGATGGCCAACGCCGACGGCACCAGAATCAGTTTGTTGAGAAACGAGCCCTTGGCGACCGCCCATACCACCGGGATTTCCCGCTCGGCACGCACGCCGGAAACCTGCTGGGCGTTGAGCGCCAGATCGTCGCCCAGTACACCGGCGGTCTTCTTCGCGGCCATTTTGGTCATCAACGCCACATCGTCCAGTACAGTGGCGATGTCGTCGATCAGCACCAGCAAACTGCTTCCTGCCATGAATCAGGTTTCCTTCTTGAATAAATGGTGCGCAGCATAACGCGACCCGAGGCCACATGGGGCATTCTTGAGCGCCGCGCGAGGCCGGTGCTACCATGCGCAACCGCCAGAACAGGCAAGGAACTCCTTGGTTTATGAGCACTATCCGCGAGCGCAACAAAGAACTGATCCTGCGTGCCGCCAGTGAAGAATTTGCCGACAAGGGCTTCGCTGCGACCAAAACCAGTGACATCGCGGCCAAGGCCGGGCTGCCCAAGCCCAACGTCTACTACTACTTCAAATCCAAGGAAAACCTCTACCGCGAGGTCCTGGAAAGTATCATCGAGCCAATCCTGCAGGCCTCGACGCCATTCAACGCCGACGGAGTGCCCAGCGAAGTGCTCAGTGGCTACATCCGTTCGAAAATCCGCATCTCCCGCGACCTGCCCTTCGCCTCCAAGGTGTTCGCCAGCGAAATCATGCACGGCGCCCCGCATCTGAGCTCCGACCTGGTCGAGCAGCTCAACGGCCAGGCCAGGCACAACATCGACTGCATCCAGACCTGGATCGACCGCGGCCAGATCGCCCCGATCGACCCCAACCACCTGATGTTCAGCATCTGGGCCGCGACCCAGACTTACGCCGATTTCGACTGGCAGATCTCCGCAGTGACCGGCAAGGCCAAGCTGGATGAGGCTGATTATGAGGCGGCGGCACAGACGATTATCCGGTTGGTGCTCAAGGGGTGTGAGGTGGACTGAACGACCGAGTGAACCCCAATCGCGGGCAAGCCCGCTCCCACAAGGATCGAGGGTGTTCACACATTTTGTATTCACCAGCAGGAACCTGTGGGAGCGGGCTTGCCCGCGATTGGGGCGACTCGATCTGAAGTCTTAAAGCCAAATAGCATCCCACAAGGGATAGTCGCCAAGCCGCTCTACAAGCCCTGCCCGCAATGGATTCGCCACTACATACCGTGCGATCTTCACCAAGTCTTCTTCTCGCCTCAATGCCCGGTCGTGATAGCCCTGCTGCCAAAGTGGTCCATTCCTGTTACTGGAAAGATTCACCTCCCGCGTAATCAGTGACTTGGTTTGACGCATCAGATTACTGAGCGAACAGTTCTCCAACTCGACAAGCCAATGGAAGTGATCAGGCATAACGACCCATGCCAGTGAATTCACTAAGCCTGTGTTTTGTGCTTGGCGAAATTGATGAACAACCAATCTGCCCAATGCGAAATCCGCAAAAACCGGCTTGCGATCAAGTGTATTGGTAGTCAGTAAATAGATTCGATTGGGTTCGGCATAGCGCCCCGTTCGTAGGCGATGTGACGCAGGAAGATCAGGCAATCCGTTGCCCCTTCATGATGGATTCATCAGAAGACTAGACCTGAGCAGCCCATAGACCGCGACAATCCATTATCTGGATGTGTCCATGAGGCCGCCATCGCGGGCAAGCCCGCTCCCACAAGGATCGAGGGTGTTCACAGAAGTTGTGTTCACCTACAAGGATCGAGGGTGTTCCCACATTTTGTGTGCACCAGCAGGAACCTGTGGGAGCGGGCTCGCCCGCGATGACATTCGATCAGACACTAAAAATCAACCAACCACTCCCGCATCCGCCCTCAACCCCTGCCCCTCGATCGCACGGATCGCACACTGCTCATCAACATCTGACAGATCCCCGCTGATGCCCACCGCTCCCAACACAATCCCGTCCTGATCCCGAATCAACACGCCACCTGGTACCGGGACGACGCTGCCCTGCCCCAGGCTATTCAGCGCGGCGAAGAAGGCCGGGCGTTGTTGGGCGTCCTGTGCCAGCAGGCGTGAGCCCTTGCCCAGGGCGATTGCGCCCCAGGCCTTGCCGATGGCGATCTGCGGGCGCAGCAGGCTGGCGCCGTCTTCCCGTTGCAGGGTTATCAAGTGCCCGCCGGCGTCCAGCACCGCAACGGTCAATGGCGCGGCAGAAATCGTTCGCCCCGCGGTGATGGCCTGATCGGCCAGGTTGACTGCGACTTTCAAGGTTAAAGCGCTCATGGTGCCGTCCTCATTTTGTTATAGGGAAAGCCGTTGGACTGCTTTGTGTTGCGCAATCCGATGCAACAAATAGAACACAATGGATTATTTTTTTGTATACAATAATTCTCGAAAAGCGCCACATGCGACGAAAAGCCACAGTACTTTGGCCTTCCGACGAATGAAACAGCCGCTTGAGAAAATGGATTGACCTGCGCCGTCCGCCGTGAATACACTCTGCGCAAAGCCACTTGTATACAATTACAAAACGTAAGAGGCACAAAACCATGAGCAAAATGAGAGCAATCGAAGCCGCCGTTCTGGTGATGCGCCGTGAAGGGGTCGATACCGCTTTTGGCATCCCTGGCGCCGCGATCAACCCGCTGTACTCCGCCTTGCAGAAGGTCGGTGGCATCGATCACGTCCTCGCTCGCCACGTTGAAGGCGCCTCGCACATGGCCGAGGGTTACACCCGCACCAAGGCCGGCAACATCGGCGTGTGCATCGGCACATCGGGACCTGCCGGTACCGACATGGTCACCGGGCTCTACAGCGCCTCGGCCGACTCGATCCCGATCCTGTGCATCACCGGGCAAGCACCGCGGGCCCGTATGCACAAGGAAGACTTCCAGGCCGTCGACATCACCAGCATAGTCAAGCCGGTCACCAAGTGGGCGACCACGGTTCTGGAGCCGGGCCAGGTGCCTTACGCCTTCCAGAAAGCCTTCTATGAGATGCGCTCCGGCCGTCCCGGCCCGGTGCTGATCGACCTGCCGTTCGACGTGCAGATGGCCGAAATCGAATTCGACATCGAGGCCTACCAGCCGCTGCCATTGGCCAAGCCGAGCGCAACCCGCGTGCAGGTGGAAAAAGCCCTGGCCATGCTCGACCAGGCTGAACGCCCATTGCTGGTAGCCGGTGGCGGCATCATCAATGCCGACGCCAGCGACTTGCTGGTGGAGTTCGCCGAGCTGACCGGTATTCCGGTGATCCCGACCCTCATGGGCTGGGGCACCATCCCGGACGATCACCCGCTGATGGTCGGCATGGTCGGTCTGCAAACCTCGCACCGTTATGGCAACGCCACGATGCTGAAGTCCGACGTGGTGCTGGGCGTGGGTAACCGCTGGGCCAACCGTCACACCGGTTCGGTCGACGTTTACACCGAAGGCCGCAAATTCATTCACGTCGACATCGAACCGACTCAGATCGGCCGCGTGTTCACCCCGGACCTGGGCATCGTGTCCGACGCCGCTGCCGCGCTGACCGTGTTCATCGAAGTCGCTCGCGAGTGGCAAGCCGCCGGCAAGCTGAAAAACCGCAGCGCCTGGCTGCAAGACTGCCAGCAGCGCAAAGCCAGCCTGCAGCGCAAGACTCACTTCGACAACGTGCCGGTCAAGCCGCAACGCGTATATGAAGAAATGAACCAGGTGTTCGGCAAGGACACCTGCTACGTCAGCACCATCGGTCTGTCGCAGATTGCCGGCGCGCAGTTCCTGCACGTCTACAAACCGCGTCACTGGATCAACTGCGGCCAGGCCGGCCCGTTGGGCTGGACCATTCCGGCAGCGCTCGGCGTGGTCAAGGCTGATCCGACCCGCAAGGTGGTGGCGCTCTCGGGCGACTACGACTTCCAGTTCATGATCGAAGAACTGGCGGTGGGCGCGCAATTCAAGCTGCCGTACATCCACGTTGTGGTGAACAACTCGTACCTGGGGCTGATCCGTCAGGCCCAGCGCGGTTTCGAGATGGACTATTGCGTGCAGCTGTCCTTCGACAACCTCAACGCTCCGGAACTCAACGGCTACGGTGTCGACCACGTCGCGGTCGCCGAAGGCCTGGGTTGCAAGGCGCTGCGGGTATTCGAACCGGGTCAGATCCAGCCTGCCCTGCGCAAGGCTCAGGAGATGATCGAAGAGTTCAAGGTGCCGGTGATCGTCGAAGTCATTCTGGAGCGCGTCACCAACATTTCCATGGGCACCGAGATCAACGCCGTCAACGAATTCGAAGACCTGGCGCTGGTCGGCAACGATGCGCCAACGGCGATTTCGCTGCTCGATTAAGAATGACCTGACACCTGTAGCAGCTGCCGAGGTACGAGGCTGCGTTGCGTGTCCGCAGGACCGCCATCGGGGGGCCGCTTCGCAGCCCAACGCAGCCTCCTGCCTCGGCAGCTGCTACAGGCACATATTTCTACAGGAGACCACCATGCCGCGTTTCGCAGCCAACCTGTCCATGTTGTTCACCGAGCAGGATTTTCTTGCCCGTTTCGATGCTGCCGCCAAGGCTGGCTTCAGTGGTGTCGAGTACCTGTTCCCCTATGACTTCAGCTCCGCCGAAATCAAGGCCAGGCTCGATGCCAACGGTCTGACCCAGGTGCTGTTCAACCTGCCGGCCGGTGACTGGGCCAAGGGCGAACGCGGTATCGCGTGCCTGCCGGATCGGGTCGAAGAGTTCCGCGCCGGTGTCGATCTAGCCATCGCTTACGCCCAAGTGCTGGGCAACACCCAGGTCAACTGCTTGGCCGGCATTCGCCCACAAGGCGTCGACGAAGCCACCGTGGAAAAAACCTTCGTCGCCAACCTCAAGTACGCGGCCGACAAGCTGCAAGCGGCGGGCATCAAACTGGTGATGGAAGCGATCAACACCCGCGACATCCCGGGCTTCTACCTGAACAACACGGCGCAAGCCCTGTCGATTCGCGAGCAGGTCGGCAGCGCCAACCTGTTCCTGCAATACGACATCTATCACATGCAAATCATGGAGGGCGACCTGGCCAGCACCATGGCCTCGCACCTGGACGAGATCAATCACGTGCAATTGGCCGACAACCCTGGGCGCAACGAACCGGGCACCGGTGAAATCAACTACCGCTTCCTGTTCGAACACCTGGACCGCATCGGTTATCAGGGCTGGGTTGGCTGTGAATACAAGCCGCTGACCACTACCGAAGCGGGTCTGGGCTGGTTGAAAACCCATAACGCGATTTGACACAGATCCTGTGGGAGCTGGCTTGCCTGCGATGGCATCACCGCGGTGTGTCTGACAGACCGTGTCGCCCGCATCGCAGGCAAGCCAGCTCCCACAAAAGCAGCCCCCCCTATTTGCTTGAAGCAGCAATAAAAACAAGAGGATTTTCTCATGGCTAAAATCGGATTTATCGGCACCGGCATCATGGGCCACCCAATGGCGGCGAACCTGCAGAAAGCCGGTCACAGCCTGTTCCTGTCGGCGCACCACGACCCTGCGCCTGCCGACCTGGTGGCCGCTGGCGCCGTTGCGCTGGCGAACCCGAAAGAAGTCGCCCAGGAAGCCGAATTCATCATCGTCATGGTGCCGGATACTCCGCAGGTCGATGACGTGCTGTTCCGCGCCGACGGTGTTGCGGCGGGTGTCAGCAAGGGCAAAGTCGTGATCGACATGAGCTCGATCTCGCCGATCGCCACCAAAACCTTCGCTGCCAAAATCAACGAGAAAGGCGCGCAATACCTCGACGCCCCGGTTTCCGGCGGTGAAGTCGGCGCCAAGGCTGCGACCCTGAGCATCATGGTCGGTGGTGAAGCCAATGCCTTCGAACGCGCCCTGCCGCTGTTCCAGGCCATGGGCAAGAACATCACCCTGGTCGGTGGCAACGGCGATGGGCAAACCGCGAAAGTGGCGAACCAGATCATCGTTGCGCTGAACATCCAGGCCGTGGCCGAAGCGCTGCTGTTCGCCTCGAAAAACGGTGCCGACCCAGCGAAGGTGCGTGAAGCGCTGATGGGTGGTTTCGCCTCGTCGAAGATCCTGGAAGTTCACGGCGAGCGCATGATCAAGGGCACCTTCGACCCGGGCTTCCGCATCAGCCTGCACCAGAAGGACCTGAACCTGGCCCTGGCCGGTGCGCGCGAGCTGAACATCAATCTGCCGAACACTGCCAATACCCAGCAAGTGTTCAGCACCTGCGCGGCCATCGGCGGCAGCAACTGGGATCACTCGGCGCTGATCAAGGGCCTGGAACACATGGCGAATTTCTCGATTCGCGATAAGTAATCCTGAGCTGAAGCTGGCTCGGTCCCTGTGGGAGCTGGCTTGCCTGCGATGGCATCGACTCAGTCTGCCTGAAAGACCGCGCCGCCTGAATCGCAGGCAAGCCAGCTCCCACAGGACCGCGTCGCAACACCTGCTGTCGTCTTATCCCAATAACAAGAATTCCGGGAGCCCGCCATGTCGGTCAATCCGCAACAATTGCTGCGCGAGCTGTTTGCCACAGCCATCGACGCGGCCCATCCGCAGCACGTCCTCGAAGCCCATTTGCCAACCGACCGCAGCGGTCGGGTGATCGTCATCGGCGCCGGTAAAGCCGCCGCAGCCATGGCCCAAGTGGTCGAACGCTGCTGGCAGGGTGAAGTGTCTGGCCTGGTGGTGACCCGCTACGGCCACGGCGCCCCGTGTGAAAAAATCGAAGTGGTCGAAGCCGCGCACCCGGTGCCGGACGCTGCCGGTCTGGCCGTTGCGAAACGGGTTCTGGAACTGGTCAACAACCTGAGCGAAGACGACCGCGTGATCTTCCTGCTCTCGGGCGGTGGCTCTGCCCTGCTCGCCTTGCCTGCCGCCGGCATCACCCTGGCTGACAAGCAATCGATCAATAAAGCGCTGCTCAAATCCGGCGCGACCATCGGCGAGATGAACTGCGTGCGCAAGCACCTCTCGGCGATCAAGGGTGGGCGTCTGGGCAAAGCCTGCTGGCCCGCCACGGTTTACACCTATGCGATTTCCGATGTGCCAGGCGATCTCGCCACCGTCATCGCCTCCGGCCCCACCGTGGCCGACCCGAGCACCTCGGCTGAAGCGTTGGCGATCCTCAAGCGTTATGCCATCGAAGTCCCGGCCTCGGTGCGCACCTGGCTGCAAAGTCCCGAGTCGGAGACGGTCAAACCCGGCGATCCGAGCCTGGCCCGCAGTCATTTCCAATTGATCGCCCGCCCACAGCAGTCACTGGAAGCGGCGGCGGTGAAAGCCCGTCAGGCGGGTTTCAGCCCGTTGATTCTCGGCGACCTGGAAGGTGAATCCCGGGAAGTGGCGAAGGTCCACGCCGGCATTGCGCGGCAGATCGTCCAGCACGGCCAGCCGCTGGCGGCGCCGTGCGTGATTCTGTCCGGCGGCGAAACCACCGTCACCGTGCGCGGCAATGGCCGTGGCGGGCGCAACGCCGAATTCCTGTTGAGCCTGACCGACAGCCTCAAAGGCCTGCCCGGCGTCTACGCCCTGGCCGGTGACACCGACGGCATCGACGGCTCCGAAGACAACGCCGGCGCCATCATGACTCCGGACAGCTATGCCCGTGCCGCCGCCCTCGGCCTCACTGCCTGCGATGAGCTGGACAATAACAATGGCTATGGCTATTTCGCGGCGCTCGATGCACTGATCGTCACCGAGCCAACCCGCACCAACGTCAACGACTTCCGCGCCATTCTGATTCTCGAGAGCCCTAATCATGACGCCTGACAAGAAGGTCAAAATCCTCGCCACCCTCGGCCCGGCCACCGACGGGATCGACGATATCCGTGAACTGGTGCGCGCCGGGGTCAATATCTTTCGCCTGAACTTCAGCCACGGCGATCACGCCGACCATGCGCAGCGCTATCAGTGGATTCGTGAAGTCGAGCGCCAGCTGAATTATCCGCTGGGGATTCTGATGGACCTGCAAGGCCCGAAACTGCGGGTCGGCAAATTCGCCCAGGGCAAAGTGCAGCTATATCGCGGCCAGGCTCTGCGCCTGGATCTGGATGCGACGCCGGGGGATCAGCGCCGGGTCAACCTGCCCCACCCGGAGATCATTGCCGCCCTGGAGCCCGGCATGGACCTGCTGCTGGACGACGGTAAGTTGCGCCTGCGGGTGGTGACCAAGTACGCCGACGCCATCGACACCACGGTGCTCAACGGCGGCGAGCTGTCGGATCGCAAAGGCGTCAACGTGCCGCAAGCGGTGCTCGACCTGAGCCCGTTGACCGCCAAGGACCGTCGCGACTTGAGCTTCGGTCTGGAGCTGGGGGTGGACTGGGTCGCGCTGTCGTTCGTGCAACGCCCGGAAGACATCCGCGAGGCCCGTGCGCTGATCGGCGACAAGGCGTTCTTGATGGCCAAGATCGAGAAGCCATCGGCCGTGACTCAGCTGCGGGAAATCGCTGAATTGAGCGATGCGATCATGGTCGCTCGCGGTGATTTGGGCGTGGAAGTGCCGGCCGAAAGCGTGCCGCAGATTCAGAAAAACATCATCGGCACCTGCCGCCAACTCGGCAAACCGGTGGTGGTGGCGACGCAGATGCTGGAGTCGATGCGCTTCTCCCCGGCCCCGACCCGTGCCGAAGTCACCGACGTCGCCAACGCGGTGGCCGAAGGCGCGGACGCGGTGATGCTGTCGGCGGAAACCGCGTCTGGCGAGTACCCGCTGGAAGCCGTGCAGATGATGAGCAAGATCATCCGCCAGGTGGAAAACGGCCCGGATTATCAGACCCAACTGGACGTGAGCCGGCCAAAAGCCGAGGCCACGGTGTCGGACGCGATCAGCTGCGCGATCCGCCGTATCAGCAATGTGCTGCCGGTGGCGGTGCTGGTGAACTACAGCGAGTCCGGCACCTCGAGCCTGCGGGCCGCACGGGAGCGGCCGACGGTGCCGATCCTCAACCTGACGCCGAACCTGCAAACCGCCCGGCGATTGACGGTGGCGTGGGGCGTGCATTCGGTGGTCAACGATCGGCTGCGGCAGGTGGATGAAGTGTGCTCGACGGCACTGGAAATCGCCCAGGCACAGGGGATGGCTCAGCGCGGGGATACGTTGCTGATTACCGCGGGCGTGCCCTTTGGGCAGCCGGGGTCAACCAATTCGTTGCGCATCGAGACATTGCTCTAAAGAACTCCCCCTGTAAGAGCTACCCCGGTAAGAACTACCCCTGTGGCGAGGAGCTTGCTCCCGCTCGGCTGCGAAGCAGTCGTCGCTTTGGCATGACGGTTTCACCAGAAAGACCGCATTGCTGATTTCAGGGCTGCTCCGCAGCCCAGCGGGAGCAAGCTCCCTCGCCACAGATTTGTGCAAGACCCTGGATTTTCCTCTGCCCTAGACCCCACCCATGCCTGCCAACCACTTCAACACCCACTGCCCCGACTGGGCGACCGCCCTGCTTAACGGCTTCAGCCAGATATTCCTCCAGCGCCATCCGCTGTGCGGGCTGTTGTGTCTATTGGCGATTCTTTTCACCGCACCCGCTCTGCTCGGCGGCGCATTGCTGGGCGGTGTCGCCGGGCTGCTCACTGCGCAACGTCGCGGGTATGCCAAGGCGGATCGTCAGGCCGGACTATTCAGTTACAACGGTATTTTGCTCGGCCTGCTGCTGAGCCTGCATTTCCCATGGTCAGCACTGTTGCCACCGCTGATCATCGCCTGCGGCGGCCTGAGTGCGATGCTCACTCAGCAATGGCTCAAAGGTGCTCGCGATGATCAATGTCTACCGGCGTACACCGCACCCTTCGTTGGGTTGAGCTGGTTACTGCTCGGCTTTGCCGCACCACAGCAACCCGTTCCGCTGATCGAACTGAACACCCTCAACCTGCTCGCCGCCGAATTGAAAGGCCTGGGGCAAGTCATGTTCCTCGGCCATCCCTTGGCCGGCGCGCTGATTGCCGCCGGGTTACTGCTCGCCGATCGCCGCGCTTTCCTGTGGGCACTGCTCGGCTCCGCTGCCGGCCTCGGATTTGCCCTTCTGCATGGCGAAACTTCAAATGCCTTGCAGGGTTTGAGCGGTTACAACGCGGTACTCGCCGCCCTCGCCTTCAGCCCGCAACGCCGCCAACCTTGGCTGCCGCTGCTCGGCATTCTGCTCGCGGTATTGCTCACGCCGGGGTTCGCCGCACTGGGCCTGGCAACGCTGACCGCGCCGTTCATTCTTGCCAGCTGGCTGATTCGCGCAGGCATTCGGGTATTACGTCAGGCCGCCATGGACAGCGCACCTTGCGCTAGCGGGGAGAATCACCCTAGGCTGCGCTGATTCTCGATTCAGGCGTTATCCATGGACAGCAGCAAAAACTGGCGTGAAGAGCTTTACGTCATGATCTTCCAGACCGACACCCGGGCCGGTCGGCGTTTTGACAGCATCTTGCTGTTGATCATCCTCGCCAGCCTGGTGATCGTGGTTCTGGACAGTATCGACAGCGTTCACCAGAACTACGCCGACGTGCTGGCGTACATCGAGTGGGGCTTCACCGTCATTTTCATCATCGAATACGGCCTGCGCCTGTATTGCTCACCCAAGCCGCTGCGCTACGCGTTCAGCTTCTATGGGCTGGTGGATTTGCTGGCGATCGTGCCGGGTATTCTCGCGCTGTATTACAGCGATGCGCAGTACCTGCTGATCATCCGGATCATACGAATGCTGCGGATTTTCCGCGTGCTCAAGCTCAGCCCATATCTGAAACAAGCCAACTATTTGATGTCGGCATTGCGCGGCAGCAAGCAGAAAATCGTCGTATTTCTGCTCAGCGTCAGCACCCTGGTGACGGTGTTCGGCACCTTGATGTACGTGATCGAAGGCCCGGAGCACGGCTTCACCAGCATTCCCAAAGGCATCTATTGGGCTATCGTGACGCTGACCACCGTGGGTTTTGGCGACATCGTGCCCAAGACGCCGCTGGGCCAGGTGATTTCATCCCTGGTGATGATCACCGGCTACTCGATCATCGCCGTGCCGACGGGGATCTTCACCGCGGAACTGGCCAACGCCATGCGTGGTGAACAACTGCAACACGATTGCCCGACCTGCAAGAAAAGCAGCCATGAACACAGCGCGGCGTTCTGCTCCCGTTGTGGCAATGCGTTGTTCAAGAAAATGGAATAAGCAAAGTGTTTTTTAATCTTTAAGAGACTATGCGAGCCCGGCTATAGTCGCTGGCAAATTGCCAATAATCTCTATCGAACACGTTTGATAAAACAAGGAATGCGCAGTGAAAAAACTCTTTGGCGCCTCACTTCTGGCCGCTGGCCTGGCCTTGAGCAGCATGGCTCAGGCCGCACCGACCCTGCTTAACGTTTCCTACGACGTGATGCGAGATTTCTACAAGGACTACAACGCTGCCTTCCAGAAACACTGGCAAGCCGAGCACAACGAAAACATCACGCTGCAGATGTCCTTCGGCGGCTCCAGCAAACAGGCGCGCTCGGTTATCGATGGCCTGCCGGCTGACGTCATCACCATGAACATGGCCACCGACATCAACGCCCTGGCGGATAACGGCAAACTGGTCCCGGACAACTGGGTCACACGCCTGCCGGACAACAGCGCGCCGTTCACTTCGGCCACCGTGTTCATCGTGCGCAAAGGCAACCCGAAAGCCCTGAAAGACTGGCCGGACTTGCTCAAGGATGGCGTGCAGGTAATCGTCCCCAACCCGAAAACCTCGGGCAACGGCCGCTACACCTATCTCTCGGCCTGGGGCTATGTGCTGAAAAACGGCGGTGACGAAAACAAGGCAAAAGCCTTCGTCGGCAAACTGTTCAAACAAGCGCCGGTGCTAGATACCGGTGGCCGCGCCGCCACGACTACGTTCATGACCAACCAGATCGGCGACGTGCTGGTGACCTTCGAAAACGAAGCGGAAATGATTGCTCGCGAATTTGGTCGTGATCAGTTCGAAGTGATTTACCCGAGTGTTTCCGCCGAAGCCGAGCCGCCGGTGTCGGTGGTCGACAAAACCGTCGACAAGAAAGGCACTCGCGCGGCTGCCGAGGAGTATCTGAAATACCTGTGGTCGCCGGAAGGTCAGGAAATTGCGGCTGCCAACTACCTGCGTCCGCGTGACCCAGCGGTGTTGGCGAAATACACCGATCGCTTCCCGAAAGTGGATTTCCTGTCGGTGGAGAAGACCTTTGGTGACTGGCGCACCGTGCAGAAGACTCACTTCAATGATGGTGGGGTTTTCGACCAGATTTACAACGGCCAGTAATCACTGAGTTCTATGAAAGAGGCGACCTGTGAAGGTCGCCTTTTTTGTGGGATACCGTTACATCGGCGGTGTCACACCGTCCTTGCCGGCCGAAATGGATTGAGCGGTCAGTGTCCCGTCGGCACTCTGGGTCACAAACGTCACGATCTTCACGCCCACCTTCAGCAAGCTGCGATCCCCCGACACCAGATTGACGATCGGCACATCCTCCGGCACCAGAATCGTCTGTTGGCCGCCCTTGTAACTGACGGTCAGAACCCGGCCGTTGCTGACCACCAGATCGCCTACGCTGCCATTGGTCATGCTGCTGCCCTTGACCAGATCAAAAGGCCGATGGCCGTCGCCGCTGCCGGCCAGTTCCGGCGGGAAGACGTGGACTTCCAGCGCCTTGAGCGTGCCATCCTCCTGCGGCACGGCAGCCGAGCCGATGTAGCTGCCGGGCTTGATGTCTTCGATATTGGCCAGGGTGACGGCGCGGATTTTGGTGTCCTTGGTCAGGTTGATCACCACGTTTTCGCCGCTGTTGACATGGACCTTCATGACGTCGGCGCTGATGCCGGTGATCTCGCCGCGCACGCCGATGCGCATTCCCGGCGGCACATCGGACGCCTGAGCGAAACTTATCGTGAACAAGCTGATCAAGGTAACAACTGAAGCGCCGCGGATCAGGTGACGGAACATCACATTCATATCGAAGTACCTTCCGGTTTATGGAGCGCAGGAGAACATAAGCACGCTATCGAAGAGGATGTAAGTGAATGTATCATCGGATCCCACTGTTCGGACGCATGGTTCATCGGCAGACAGCGCATACCGGCGTCACTCATTCCGCAACGGAATGATTACTATCAATCCAAACCCTCTTCCGCCGCTCTAGCCAGCCGATTAGCCTCCGCGCATTCTTTCTTGTTCAGCGAGCCACGTTATGAATCCAGCGACTCAGGCGCCCCACGGTGCCGCGACAATGACCCGGGGCATGGTGCTGCTTTTCGCCTTCTGCTGCGGCGCGATCGTTGCCAACATCTACTACGCCCAGCCGATCATCGGCCTGATCGCGCCGGACATCGGCCTGACCGACACCATGGCCAGCCTGATCGTTTCGCTGACGCAGATTGGTTATGCGCTGGGCCTGTTCTTTCTGGTGCCGCTGGGTGATCTGCTGGAGAACCGTCGCTTGATGATCACCACCACCGTGGTGGCGATTGCCAGTTTGCTGGGCGCGGCGTTCACCGATCAACCGAACGTTTTCCTGTTGATTTCGCTGCTGGTGGGTTTCAGCTCGGTGTCGGTACAGATCCTGATTCCGCTGGCCGCCCACCTGACGCCGGAAGCGTCACGCGGCCGCGTGGTTGGCGGGATTATGGGCGGTCTGCTGTTGGGAATTCTGCTGGCTCGGCCGGTGTCCAGCGTAGTGGCCGACCACTTCGGATGGCGTGCGATGTTCGTCATCGCTGCGGTGTTGATGGCAGCGATCAGCATCGTCCTGGCCCTGACGGTGCCCAAGCGTCAGCCTGATCACAGTGCCTCTTATGGCCAGTTACTGGGCTCGCTCTGGACGCTACTGCGCCAGCAACCGGTGTTGCGTCAACGGGCCTTTTACCAAGCCTGCATGTTCGCCACCTTCAGCCTGTTCTGGACCGCCGTACCGCTGGAACTGACGCGCAATCATGGCTTGTCGCAAACCCAGATCGCGATCTTCGCCCTGGTCGGAGCCATCGGCGCGATTGCCGCGCCCATCGCCGGTCGACTGGCCGATGCCGGCCACACCCGCCTCGCCTCGCTGCTGGCGATGCTGTTCGCCAGCCTGAGCTTCCTGCCGGCCTTCATCCACCCGGCCTACAGCGTCATCGGCCTGGCTGTGACGGGCGTGGTGCTGGATTTCTGCGTGCAAATGAACATGGTCCTCGGCCAGCGCGCGGTCTACACCCTCGACGCCAAGAGCCGCGGCCGTCTGAATGCGCTGTACATGACCAGCATCTTCATCGGCGGCGCGTTCGGCTCATCGGTGGCCAGTGCGGTGTACGAACACGGTGGCTGGTTGTGGATCGTGATTGTCGGCAGCGTGTTTCCGTTGCTGGCGTTGTTGCGGTTCTTGAGTGCTTCGGAGAAGCCTGCACTGGCGACGGCGTAACAACGTTAGAAACATCGTGAACAAACGTAAGTCCCTGTGTGAGCGGGCTTGCCCGCAAAAGCGTCAGGTCAGTCGACATTTCTGCTAAATGTCACACCGCCTTCGCGAGCAAGCCTACACACCCGATCTCCAGCACTAACGCGACTGCATAAGGAGCTGAAAAGCCGGTCGTTTCGTTTATTGCGATTTTCGTTTGATTCGAATAGCCTTCCAATATCGATTATTCAAAATATTGGAAAGCATCATGTCACCAGTTATCCATCCCGCCCTTAACCTGCCTATGGAGCGTGAGGTCCAGGCCGCTATCGAAGGTCAGCGCGCCTTGGCTGCCTACCTCGCCACCCAATTCGAAACTCAGCATATCCAGATTTTCGATGAGCAGAATGAAGCACACAGCGTCGAACTTCCCACCTCAGCGCTTCGGTTGCTTGTCGACATCCTGGCAGAGCTCGCTGCAGGCAACGCCGTCAAAGTGGTCCCGGTACACGCTGAACTGACCACCCAGGAAGCGGCTGACTTGCTCAATGTCTCACGCCCGCACCTGATCAAACTGCTGGAGTCCGGTGAGTTGTCCTACCACAAAACCGGCAAGCACCGACGTGTGCGCTTTACCGATTTGATGGACTATAAAACCCGGCGCGACATAGCCAGCGAGCAAGCAATGACGCTTCTCGCCGAGCAGGCACAAGCGTTAAGGACAGGATACGAGTGAGGCACTCCCCTTTTACCGCTGTATATGACGCATGTGTTTTGTACCCCGCTCCCTTGAGAGACTTTCTGATGTGGCTCGCGCTCTCCGGGCGTTTCAGGGCGCGATGGTCACTGGAGATACATAACGAATGGAAACGCAATCTGCTGAAGAACCGCCCGGACCTGACTACAGAGCAGTTGGATCGCACGTCCGACTTGATGGATCAGGCCATACCTGATGCTTGCGTCTACGGTTACGAAAGGCTGATCGAAGGGCTAACACTGCCTGATGTCGATGACCGACATGTTCTGGCTGCCGCTATACGCTGCAATGCCAGTGTCATCGTGACCTTTAACCAGAAAGATTTTCCGGATGAAACACTGGGAGCCTTTGGCATCGAAGCCCAGCATCCTGACGAGTTCGTCGATAACCTCTTTGATCTGGACCCGGCAGCAGTTGTTGCGGCAGCACAACGACAACGCAAACAGCTAAAGACGCCGCCGATGGATGTCACCACTTATCTCGAACTGCTGTTACGCCAGGGCCTGAATCGGTCGAGCAAGGCGTTGACCCACTATAAGGCGATTCTTTAATCGCCTTTCATAAATGCTGAAAAGCAAAACGGCGATCCTCAGATCGCCGTTTCCATTTACTGCCCGAACTGTCTGCCCAACCCACCCGGCACTCCATGGATATCCGTCTCTTCCCACGGCCCGTTAGGGCTGATCGAGCGGCTCCAGCCGTTGTCCCAGCGATAGTAGGTGCGCTGGCGGTAGAAGGTGTTGGTTTGATTGTCGAGGACGTAAACACCGAGTTTCGCATCCCAATGGCTGTTGCCCCCCGGTGGCGGGGCGAAGCTGGCGGAGGTGCGTTGCACCGGCTTCGATGGTTTGCTCGGCGTGACCGGTTTGCTAGGCGTGGTCGGTTTGGTGCTCGGCTGCGAGGGCGGGATTGGCGGCAGCCGTTCGGGTTCGTACTCCTGGACCGCACACGCGCTTAGCCCCAAAACCATCATGCTGAGGAGAGTGATACGAGCGAAGGCGGTCATGGCGGCGTTTCCTGTTATTTATCCGGGCTGTCGATGGTCAGTTTTTGTGGCGCGGTGGTGCTGGTGGCCAAAGGTTGGCTACGACCGATCCATTCGCCGGCAGTCGGTTGGCCGGCGCGGGAGATGCGCGCAACCAGTTGGACTTCGGGGAAGTTCGACAGTTTCAACTGGGGCATCATTGCATCCGCATCGCCCAGCTCGACGGTCGCTGGCAGGTCGGCAACGGTCAGACGCTTGGCCGCCAATGGTGCGGGCGGGCCTGCGGTGGCGCGGGCGAAGATGAACACGCTGTCGCCGGGCTGGACCTTGGCTTTCAATTCCGGTGCAAGATCGACATGCACCTTGAGCCGTGCTGCAACCTTCACTGCCGGAGCCTGAACCTGAGCCACCTTGCCGCCGCTGGCTTCAAGCTTCTCGGCGGCCTTGGCGATGCCGCCTTGCAGCGCGACACGGGACTGATCATCCGGCGGCAGTTGCACCAACAGGCGATTCCAGTAGTCGATGGCGTCCTGGTAACGCTCGCCTTCGAAGGCTGCGATGCCCAGCAGACCGAGGCTGGTGACCTCCTTTGGATCGGCTTTCAGTGCTTCGTCCGTCAGGGCCTGGACCTTGTCCGACCACTTCTTGCCATCGGCGAAGTATTGAGCCTGAGCCCACTGCCCGAGCAGTTCCGGCTGGCGACCGGCCAGGTTCACGGTACGCTCGAAGATCTTCGCCGCATCGCCAGGGCGGTCCTGAGCCATGTAAGTGCGGCCAAGGAAGTACAGGCCTTCGGCCGAATCCGGTTGGGCCGCAACCGCACGCTCCAGGCGACGGGTCATGTCTTCCATCGACTGCGGCGCCTGGGCGAACTCGCGGGTCAGCTCGACTTTGTCGCTGGCACCGAAATGCAGGTACAGCCCAAGGCCCAGCACGGGCACCAGAATTGCCGCCAGCAATGGCAATGGCTTGCCCAGGCGCGACACTCGCGGTGCCTCGACGCCTTCAGTGTCGGCAAGCAGTTCACGAGCGGCTTCGGCGCGGCCGGCATTCATTTGTTCGGCGTTGAGTACGCCTTCTTCCTGCTGAGTCTGCAACTCAGCCACGCGCTCCTGATACAGCGCGACGTTCAGCGCCGTACGATCCTCTTCAAGCTGGGCGCGACGACCGCGCAGAACGGGGATCAGCAAAAAACTCAGGGCTACCAGAAGCAGCAGGCCTGCAGCGAGCCAGAAATCAATCATGCTTGGTTTTATCCAACAGGTGGTCGAGGCGCTCACGCTCATCAAAAGAGAGCTCATCCTTGCTGTCGGCACGTTGCACGCGACGGCGGCGGACGATCACGGCGATGATCACAAAACCGCCCAGCAGCAGGCCGGCCGGGCCGAACCAGAGCAATGCGGTCTTGGCGTTGAGGGCAGGCTTGTAGCGGACGAAGTCACCGTAGCGGTCGACCATGAAGTCGATGATCTGCTGGTTGTCCTTGCCCTCGCCGAGCATGCGGAAAATCTCTTTGCGCAGGTCGGCGGCGATCGGTGCGTTGGAATCGGCAATGTCCTGATTCTGGCACTTGGGGCAACGCAGCTCTTTGGTCAGCTCGCGAAAACGCTCGCGATCGCCCTCTTTGGCGAACTCATAGGTATCGATGGCGGCGTGGGCCACGCCAGCCATGCTCAACCCCAGAACGGCGGCGGCAATCCAGCGCTTCATGGCTTGGCCTCGTCGAGCAGCGCCTGATACTTGGCCGCCAGTTTTTCGCGCCAGACCTGTTCGTCGATCACCCCGACGAACTTGTCGCGGATGATGCCCTTGGCGTCGATGAAGAAGGTTTCCGGTGCGCCATACACGCCGAGGTTCAGGCCCAGGGTGCCTTCATCGTCACGGACGTCCAGTTGATACGGGTTGTGGAACTCGGCCAGCCACTTCAAGGCGTCTGCATTGGTGTCCTTGTAGTTGATGCCGTAGATCACCACGCCCTTCTCGGCCAGTTTGTTCAACACCGGGTGCTCGACCCGGCAGGAAATGCACCAGGTGCCCCAGACGTTGACCAGCGCCGGTTTACCCAGAATGTCCGCTTTGGTCAGGGTTTTGTCGCCCTGCACCGAGGGCAGGGAAAACTCCGGGAACGGCTTGTCGATCATCGCCGAGGGCAACTCGGCCGGGTTCAGGTACAGCCCCCGATACAGAAAAACAGCAACCACCAGAAAAATCGCCAGCGGCAACAGCATCAACCAACGTCTCATGCGGTGGCTCCCGTCATGCCGAGCGCTTCACGCACGCGGCTTTTTACCTTGACTCGATAACGGCGATCCAGCGCCGCCAACAACCCACCCAAACCGGTGAGAAGCCCACCGAACCAGATCCAGCGCACGAACGGTTTGACGTGCACGCGAACCGCCCAGGCGCCCTCGCCCAACGGCTCGCCCAGTGCGACGTACAGGTCACGGGTGAAACCGGCGTCGATCCCGGCCTCGGTCATCATCGAGTTCTGCACCGTGTACAGGCGTTTTTCCGGGTGCAGCACGCTGACTTCCTTACCGTCGCGGATCACCCGTACGGTGCCCTTGTCGGACGTGAAATTCGGGCCTTCGAAGTGCTTGGCGCCTTCGAACACAAACTGGTAACCGGCCAGGCTCATGGACTCACCCGGTGCCAGGCGCAGATCACGCTCGGCGCTGTTCTGGCTCGACAACACGACACCCAGCGCGCACACGGCGATACCCAAATGCGCGAGTTGCATGCCCCAATAACTGCGGGTCAGGGTCGGCAGTCCTTTGATCAGGCCTTTGTGGCGAGTCTTGTCGAAAATGTCCCGCACACCGGCCAGCAACACCCAGGCAGCCAACATGAAGGTTGCCAGCACCGCCCAGTTGAAATCACCGTAAGCAACGCCCGCGACGACGGCCAACGCGGCGCTGCCGAGTAATACCGGAGTCAGCATGCCCATCAGCCATTTGACCGGGGTGTCTTTCCAGCGCACCACCACGCCGACCGCCATCACTGTCATCAGGATCGCCATCAACGGAATGAACAGCGCGTTGAAGTACGGCGGGCCGACCGACAGCTTGGCGCCGGTCATCGCGTCAAGGATCAGCGGATACAGGGTGCCCAGCAGAATCATCGAAGCAGCCACCACCAGCACCAGGTTGTTGCCCAGCAGCAGGGTCTCCCGGGACCAGAGGTTGAAGCCGACATGGCTCTTGACCACCGGCGCGCGCAGGGCGAACAGCGTCAATGAACCACCGACCACAAACAGCAGGAAGACCAGAATGAACACACCACGCTCAGGGTCGGAGGCAAAGGCGTGAACCGAGGTCAGTACGCCGGAACGCACCAGGAAGGTCCCGAGCAGGCTCAACGAGAATGCGGCGATGGCCAACAGCACGGTCCAGCTCTTGAACACGCCACGTTTTTCCGTGACCGCCAACGAGTGAATCAGCGCCGTGCCCACCAGCCAAGGCATGAAGGACGCGTTTTCCACCGGGTCCCAGAACCACCAGCCACCCCAGCCGAGTTCGTAGTAGGCCCACCAGGAACCCAACGTGATACCGATGCCAAGGAAAGCCCAGGCGACGATGGTCCACGGACGGGACCAGCGCGCCCACGCCGCATCGAGACGACCGCCCAATAGCGCGGCGATGGCGAAGGCGAAGGCCACGGAGAAACCGACATACCCCATGTACAGCATCGGCGGATGAACAATCAGGCCGATGTCTTGCAGCAGAGGATTAAGATCGCGCCCGTCCGCCGGCATCTGCGGCAAGATCCGGGCGAAAGGGTTGGACGTCAGGATCAGGAACAGCAGGAAACCCGTGCTGATCATGCCCATCACAGCCAACACCCGGGCCAGCATCACTTGCGGCAACTGTCGGGAGAACACCGAAACCGCGAAGGTCCAGCCGCCGAGAATCAACGCCCACAGCAGCAACGAACCTTCGTGAGCGCCCCACACGGCGCTGAACTTGTAGTACCACGGCAGCGCGCTGTTGGAGTTGCTGGCCACATAGGCGACGGAGAAGTCGTCCGCCATGAACGCATAGGTCAGGCAACCGAAGGCGAACAGCAAAAACGCGAACTGCCCCCACGCGGCCGGCTGGGCCAGGCTCATCCACAAACGGTCGCCGCGCCAGGCACCGAGCAACGGCACCACGGCCTGCACCAAGGCAAAACACAACGCCAGGATCATGGCCAGATGGCCGAGCTCTGGGATGAACAGCCCTGAACTGTAAAGTGCGGAAGTCATCCGTTAGCCCTCCTTGGCTGGCGTAGGTGCCGACTGACCACTGTCTTTCAACGCCTTGGTCACTTCCGGTGGCATGTACTTCTCGTCGTGCTTGGCCAGCACTTCGTCGGCCACCACCACGCCATCAGCGTTGAGCTTGCCGAGGGCAACGATGCCCTGCCCTTCGCGGAACAAGTCCGGGAGGATGCCGCGATAGCTGATGGTCACGGATTTGTTGAAGTCGGTGACGATGAATTTCACGTCCAGGGAATCGCCGGAACGTTGCAGCGAGCCTTTTTCGACCATGCCGCCCGCACGGATGCGCGTGTCTTGCGGTGCTTCGCCATTAGCGATCTGGGTCGGGGTGTAAAACAGATTGATGTTCTGCTGCAGGGCGCTCAGGGCCAGGCCGACGGCAGCGCCGACACCGACCAGGATCGCGAGAATGATGACAAGACGCTTTTTACGCAGCGGATTCACTGGCCGTTCTCCCGGCGCAAACGACGCGCCTCTTGTTGCAGATACCGCTTGCGGGCCAGGATCGGCGCCGCCACGTTGAGGGCCAGCACCGCCAGGCAAATGCCATAGGCTGACCAGACATACAGGCCGTGATGGCCCATGGCGAGAAAGTCGCCGAATGAAGCGAAACTCATCGAGCGGCCTCCAGACTGTTCTGCACTTCGGATTTCACCCAGCTCGCCCGGGCTTCGCGCTTGAGCACTTCGAGGCGCATGCGCAGCAACAGCACCGCGCCGAAGAAACAGTAGAACCCCAGCACCGTCAGCAGCAGTGGCAGCCACATCTCGGCGGGCATCGCCGGTTTTTCGGTGAGGGTGAACGTCGCCCCCTGGTGCAGGGTGTTCCACCACTCCACCGAGTATTTGATGATCGGGATGTTGATCACGCCGACAATCGCCAGCACCGCGCAGGCCTTGGCCGCGCTGTCACGATTGCTGATGGCGTTGCCCAGCGCAATAAGACCGAAGTACAGAAACAGCAGAATCAACATGGACGTAAGTCGCGCATCCCAGACCCACCACGAACCCCAGGTCGGTTTGCCCCAGATCGCGCCGGTGACCAGCGCCACGGCGGTCATCCAGGCACCGATCGGGGCGGCGCATTGCAGGGCGACGTCGGCCAGTTTCATCTTCCACACCAGCCCGACAACGCCGCACACGGCCAGCATCACGTAGATCGACTGCGCCAGCATGGCGGCAGGA
Source organism: Pseudomonas sp. DF5 (assembly GCF_058148225.1). Lineage (NCBI taxonomy): Bacteria > Pseudomonadati > Pseudomonadota > Gammaproteobacteria > Pseudomonadales > Pseudomonadaceae > Pseudomonas > Pseudomonas sp. DF5. The sequence continues at coordinate 61,438 of NZ_JBYVYM010000016.1, read as the reverse complement.
ACGTGGATATAGATGATTCGAAAGCTGTTGCCTTGCTGGTAGTCCGGCGGTGCGAAGGCCAGGCCCCAGACCACGCCGACGCTAATCAGCAGCAACGCCGCGACGCTCAGCCAGGGCAGCAATTTGCCACTGATGCCGTAAAACCATTTGGGCGAGCCGAGCTTATGAAACCAGGTCCAGTTCATTGCTGTTTCCATCACGGTTGCTGTTCGTTATCACGAAACAGCCAAAGGGTCTTTACTGGTTAAATTTTAACCAGACCTCATTATTCGCCGACACTGATCTTCAGGCCAGCAGCTATTGCAAAAGGTGCCAGGGTTATCGCCAGGGCGGTCAGGCTACCAAGCCACAAGAGATAACCGGTCGCCGGCATGCCCTGCAATGCCGCCTGCAAGGCGCCACTGCCGAGAATCAACACCGGGATATACAGCGGCAGAATCAGCAGCGCCAGCAACAGGCCACCACGCTTCAATCCTACCGTCAGCGCCGCGCCCACCGCACCGAGCAGGCTCAACACCGGTGTACCGAGCAATAAAGAAAGCAGCAACACCGGCAGACAAGCGGCAGGCAAACCGAGCATCAGCGCCAGCAATGGCGCGAGCAAAACCAGTGCCAGGCCGGAAAAGGCCCAGTGTGCCAGCACCTTGGCCAGCACCAGAAGAGGCAGGGGGTGCGACGAAAGGACCCACTGTTCAAGGGATCCGTCTTCGAAATCACTGCGGAAGAGCCCGTCCAGCGAGAGCAAGACCGATAAAAGCGCCGCCACCCAGACCAGCCCCGGAGACAAGGTTTGCAACAATTGAGTCTCGGGACCAACCGCCAGCGGGAACAAGGAGACGACGATGGCGAAAAATACCAACGGGTTCGCCAATTCGGCGGGACGGCGGAACAGCAAACGAGCCTCACGGGCGACCAACAGGCCGAAAACACTCATACGGCCCAATTCCCCAAATCAATGTCGCGATAACCGGCCGGCATCCGGGTCAGCGTGTGGTGAGTGGTCAATACCACCATGCCGCCTCGCTCGCAGTGCGCGGCCAGGTGCTCTTCGAGTTGCGCCACGCCTTGTTTGTCGAGCGCGGTGAACGGCTCGTCGAGGATCCACAGCGGCGGGCTGTCCAGGTACAACCGCGCCAGCGCCACACGACGTTGCTGGCCGGCAGACAGGGTGTGACAGGGAACGTCCTCGAAACCGCGCAGCCCCACCGCCGCCAGCGCTTGCCAGATCGCCTCATGGGAGGCCGGTTGATGCAAGGCGCAGAGCCAGCTGAGGTTTTCCTCGGGGGTCAGCAGATCCTTGATCCCGGCGGCATGGCCGATCCACAGCAGGTTACGCGCCAGTTCGCTGCGTTGTTCGTTCAGCGGCTGGCCGTTGAGCAACACTTGACCGGCGGTCGGGTGCATCAAGCCGCAAAGCAGACGTAACAGGCTGGTCTTGCCACTGCCGTTGGGGCCGCTGATCTGTAACATTTCGCCACTGACCAGTCGCAATTCGAGATTTTCGAAGAGCAGCCGAAGGTCTCGCTCACAGGCAAGGGCAACGGTTTGCAGGACAGGACTGGTCAAGGGTTCACGGGCCTTATGCGGTTCAAGTCGGCTCTGGCGCGGCCGTTAAAGAGATGCAGCATAGATGCTATGACGGCTTGTTCTAGAGAGCTGCGTCAATCAATTGCAATGTTTTCGCCACTCAGCGAAAGACGGGCGGCATTATACATGGCGTTCCCTACTCTCAAGAGTGCAATTTCCTCAGGTTGTGTCCGCGTATGACAGGCGAAATGAACATCCTTCCGCTCCCGCCAACCACCCCGGCGACTTCGCGTCCATTGGTGATCAGCGGCGAGCTGCTCAAGCTGCTGACGCCGATGGAGGGCCTGATCACGGCCGGTCAGACCGCCAAGGCTGAAGTGCTGTCGCTCAAGCAGGCGGATCAGACCTTTCAACTGTTGCTCAAGGTCACCCTCGACAGCGGCCGCCAGACCACGGTCCAGGCCACCAGCACTCAGCCGTTGCCCCAAGGCACCAGCCTGTCGATCACCCAGCCGTCGGCGGGCAATCTGGCGGTCACGGTGCAACAGGCCATCGCCTCCAGCGTCGCCACCCTCACCCGTATCGACACCGCGCAACTGCCGGTCGGCACCCTGCTGCAAGGCAAAGTGCTGACCTCTCAGGTGATGCCGCAGGTGCCGGGCCAGCCGACGGTGTTTCGCTCGATGGTGAGCCTGCTCAACACCGCGCTGAGCGGCAGCACACTGAGCATCGACAGCCCGACACCGCTGCGCATCGGCACCTTGCTGAGTGCCTTGGTGCAGGACACCCAGACACTCAAATTCGTGCCGCTGAGCAGCCGTCAGGAACAGCTGGCGGTGACGCAACAACTGGTCAGCCAGCAAAGTCGCCAGGGTTCTCTGGATGGCTTGATCAGGGTCCTGCAAAACCTGCCGCCGTCGGATCAGACCTCCAGCGACCTGCGCGCCGCCGTGGACAAACTGCTCGCCGGCCTGCCGGACGTTCAACAACTGAGTACGCCCAAAGGCCTGGCCCAGGCACTGGCCAACAGTGGCCTGTTCCTCGAAGCCAAATTGCTGACCGGACAAAACCCGACGCTGGCGCCAGACATGAAAGGCGACCTGCTCAAGCTGATCGCCCAGCTGACGCCGGGCCTGCCGGCCAACACCAATCTCAACGCAATCATCGCCGCCAACACCCTGGCCCAGGCCATGCCGAGTTTTGTACGCAATGCCCTCGGCATGCTCGGGCAAGTTAGCGCCAAACCGTCACCGACCAGTTTTCCGCTGCCCGAGCGCCTGTTGCAAAGCGCGGAAGGCGAAGATGATCTCGAGCACCTGCTGCGCCTGGCGGCTGCGGCGGTTTCACGTTTGCAAAGTCATCAGCTGTCGAGCCTTGAGCAGACTGGCGTCACCAGTGACGGGCGGTTGATGAGCACCTGGCAACTGGAAATCCCCATGCGCAACCTGCAGGACATCGTGCCGTTGCAGGTCAAATTCCAGCGCGAAGAAGCCCCCGAAAAAGAACAACCGCGCGAACGCCGCGACGAACGCGAACCAAAACAACAATTGTGGCGAGTCGATCTGGCGTTCGACATGGAACCGTTGGGGCCGTTGCAGATTCAGGCCCAACTGATCAAAGGCAGCCTCTCCAGCCAGCTGTGGGCCGAACGGCCGTACACCGCGAGCCTGATCGAAAGCAATCTGGCCGCGCTGCGCCAGCGCCTGCTGGATTCCGGGCTGAACGTCGGCGATCTGGATTGCCACCTCGGCACACCGCCACAAGGCCCTCAAACACGTCTCGAACAACGCTGGGTCGACGAAACCGCATGAACGAATCCACCGCACCGCGCCAGGCCATCGCCCTCAAATACGACGGCAGCCACGCCCCTACCCTCACGGCCAAAGGCGACGAGGAACTGGCTGAAGAAATTCTGCGGATTGCCCGGGATTACGAAGTGCCGATCTATGAAAACGCCGAACTGGTGAAACTGCTGGCGCGAATGGAATTGGGCGAGAGTATTCCAGAGGAGTTATATCGCACGATTGCCGAGATCATTGCGTTTGCGTGGAATTTGAAGGGTAAGTTTCCCGAGGGGCGGGATCCAGATGCTGCGATGGTGGAGAAGGACATCACCGACCGCGGGGATGATTATTGAGGTTTCGAAGACGCCATCGCGGGCAAGCCCGCTCCCACAGGGATAGGTGGTGGACACAAAATGTGTGAACGCAGTCAATCCAATGTGGGAGCGGGCTTGCCCGCGATAGCGATCTAAACCACGCCGCAAGAATCAGTTTCTGTGCAACTTGCTCATCAACTCCGCCTCAGCCTGGGTCAAGCCGCAAGACTGAGTCAGCTCATCGACGCTGGCCCCCATCCCCACCAGACGCGCGGCCTGGGCGAATGAAAGGCTCGATGGATCACGCTGTTCCAACTGCGCCAGTTTGTCCGGCAACGGTCCGACCACCGCGCGCAGTTCGTGCAGGTCTTCACCCATGCGCACGTTGCCGCTTTGGTAGTCTTCGACGCGTTTGGCCAGATCCTTGATGCGCTGATCGCGCAGCGCATCGCCCTGGGCCTGTTGTGCGGCGATCTGCCTTTGAGCGCGGATGTACGCCAGGAACATCGCCAGCGTGCCTGCCCACAAGAGGAACAGGACAATCACAGCCACCTCAAGAATCAATCAGATACTCTCCAGTTCCGACCATTCTTCTTCGCTCATCATCTTGTCCAGCTCGACCAGGATCAGCAGTTCATTGTTCTTGTTGCACACGCCTTGAATGAACTTGGCGGACTCCTCGTTACCGACGTTCGGTGCGGTCTCGATTTCCGACTGACGCAGATAAACCACTTCAGCCACGCTATCGACCATGATCCCGACCACTTGCTTGTCGGCTTCGATGATGACGATGCGGGTGTTGTCGCTGACGTCGACCGTACCCAGGCCGAAACGCTGGCGGGTGTCGATCACGGTGACCACGTTGCCGCGCAGGTTGATGATACCCAGCACGTAGCTCGGGGCACCCGGTACCGGAGCGATTTCGGTGTAGCGCAGGACTTCCTGAACGCGCATCACGTTGATGCCGTAGGTTTCATTGTCCAGCTTGAAGGTGACCCATTGCAGGATCGGATCTTCGGAACCTTTTGCCGCCGTCGCCTTGTCATTCATACCCTGACCCCTCGAAAAACCGCCCTAGCGGTGTGTATTCAGTGCACCGGCACTTGAATGCCGATGCGTGTTTTTTATGTCGGTTTGTGGTTCGGCTTACTGCCGCCCATGTGCTTCGCCCCGCCGCTGGCGATCAATTCGGCCAGTGCGGCGACATCGAGCAAGGCGCACATGTGTTCAATCACCGTGCCGGCGAGCCATGGCCGCTGCCCCCGGTGACTTCTCCATTTGATTTCATTCGGGTCCAGGCGCAACGAGCGGCTGACCTGATGCACCGCCAGCCCCCACTCATAGCCCTGGACCGAAATAACGTATTGCAGGCCCTGGCGGAAATCATCGCGGTAGCGGTCCGGCATGACCCAGCGTGCGGTATCCAGCACCTTCAGGTTGCCGGCCTGGCTTGGCAGGATCCCGAGGAACCATTCCGGCTGACCGAACAACGGCGTCAGCTCGTGGCCGGCCAGGGAATAAATCGAGCCCAGGCACACCAGCGGCACCGCCAGGGTCAACCCGGCGACATCGAACAACAGGCATTCGAACGGCTCGGCCGCCCAGGCCGGACGATCGTCGTTTTCCACCGGAGGCGGCGTGTTGCTCGGCGGCAGATGAACTTCCACCACCGGCGGCACCAACGCTTGCAGTAGCGGTGCAATGGTCGAGACAGGTGCCAGAATCGGTGCCGGTGCGTCGATCACAGCTACCGGCGTTTTCACCACTGGCGCGACGACAGGAGCTGCGGCCACTGCGGGTGTCTGCGCATCCCGGGCCTGTTCTTCGAGCACCGCCGCCTGGAACTCGTCCAGGGCAGCTTCAGCCTCGACAACCTCGGGCAGCACCTCGACTTCTGGCAGCAACTCTTCGGTCGCGTCCTGCAGCAAGCCATCCAGATAAGACTGAAGGGCCAATTGCGGGCGCGAGGTGATCTTCACCGGCCGGGTCATGCGAATACCATCGTAGGAATCAGGCTCATCTCAAGCCACCTGCGGAACAAGTTGCTGGGCGAGCAAATGCTTGAGCAGTGCGCGGTAGGCGAGAACGCCGCGACTCTTGCCATCGAATTGCGAAGGCGTCAGCCCTGCCCGGCTCGCGTCACGCAAGCGGGTGTCGATCGGTATGTAGCCTTGCCAGATTTCTTCCGGGTACTTGTCGCGCAACACGCGCAGAGTGCCAAGCGAAGCCTGGGTGCGGCGGTCGAACAGGGTCGGCACGATGTTGAACGGCAACGCCAGTTTGCGCGAGCGGTTGATCATCGCCAGCGTGTTGACCATGCGTTCCAGGCCTTTGACCGCCAAGTGCTCGGTCTGCACCGGAATCACCAACTGCTGGCTGGCCGCCAAGGCATTGACCATCAGCACGCCGAGCAACGGCGGGCTGTCGATCACGGCGTAATCGAAGTCTTGCCACAACTGCGCCAGACTCTTGGCGATCACCAGGCCCAAACCGCTCTGGCCCGGCGACTGGCGCTCAAGGGTGGCCAGCGCGGTGCTCGACGGCAACAGGGAAATGCGTTCGTCACTGGTGGGCATCAACAGCTGACCGGGCAAGCCTTGCGGCACGCTGCCCTTGTGCAGAAACAGGTCGTAGCTGCTGTGCTCCAGGCTGTCGGGGTCGTAACCGAAGTAGCTGGTCATGGAGCCGTGGGGGTCGAGATCGACCACAACCACGCGCTTGCCCGCCTCCGCCAGTAAACCGGCTAAAGCAATGGAGGAAGTGGTTTTACCGACACCACCCTTTTGATTGGCAACTGCCCAGACTCTCATTCGGATTGTTCCTCCCGGTCGAAAAGGCCAACCGAGAAATAGCTCAACGTATTAATGCGGGTGACGGAGAATTGACGGCACTCTCGCGTCCCGGCGACTTGACCGGGGTCGGTGCAGTTTGTGTGCCAGCCCGCTTCAATGCGGCATCCGGTTGTGCATGAGCCGTTCCGGTACCGGTGAGGCTACGGCGTACATCAAGATTGCGTGACACCACCAGTACCACCCGACGGTTGCGCGCGCGGCCTTCAGCGGTGGCGTTGTTGGCCACTGGCTGGAATTCGCCATAACCCACCGATGCCAAGCGACCAGGGTTCACGCCCTGCATCGCCAGCATCCGCACGATGCTCGCCGAACGGGCCGAGGACAGTTCCCAGTTGGTCGGGTATTGCGCGGTGCGGATCGGCTGATCGTCGGTGAAGCCTTCGACGTGGATCGGGTTGTCAAACGGCCGGAGGATCGCGGCGACCTTGTCGATAATGTTGAACGCAATGTCGCTGGGCATGGCGTCGCCGCTGCCGAACAACAGGCTGGAGTTGAGTTCGATCTCAACCCACAACTCGTTGCCGCGTACGGTCATCTGGTTGGAACTGATCAAGTCACCGAACGCCGCGCTGATGTCATCGGCGATGCTTTTGAGTGGATCGTTGGCGGCCTGGGCGATGCCGGCGTCGATCTGCTCGCTGTCCTTGACCAATGGCTTGGCCGGGGTCACGGTCTTCGGTCGCTCTTCGCCGATGGGAATCGGCTTGAGGGCACGGTCAGAGTCGGTAAACACCCCGATCAACGCCTCGGAAATGATCTTGTACTTGCCTTCGTTGATCGAAGAGATCGAGTACATCACCACGAAAAACGCGAACAGCAAGGTGATGAAGTCGGCGTAGGAAACGAGCCAGCGTTCGTGATTGACGTGTTCTTCAGGTTGCCGACGACGTGCCATGGTCCATGTCTCCCATCAATCCATGAAGCCCTGAAGCTTCAACTCAATAGAGCGAGGGTTTTCACCTTCGGCGATCGACAGGATCCCTTCCAGCAACATTTCGCGATAGCGCGACTGCCGCAACGCGATGGACTTGAGCTTGGCGGCAATTGGCAGCAGCACCAGGTTGGCACTGGCCACGCCGTAGATGGTGGCGACGAAGGCGACGGCGATGCCGCTACCCAGTTGCGATGGATCGGCCAGGTTGCCCATGACGTGGATCAGACCCATCACCGCACCGATGATACCGATGGTTGGCGCGTAGCCGCCCATGCTTTCAAAGACTTTGGCGGCTTCGATGTCGCGGCTTTCCTGGGTGTAGAAATCCACTTCCAGAATGCTGCGGATCGCTTCCGGCTCGGCGCCGTCCACCAGCAGTTGCAGGCCTTTGCGCGAGTAGCTGTCGGGTTCGGCGTCGGCCACCCCTTCCAGCCCGAGCAAACCTTCCTTGCGAGCGGTCAGGCTCCAGTTCACCACGCGGTCGATGCCGCCGGCCAGGTCCACGCGAGGGGGAAACAGAATCCAGGCAAGAATCTGCATGGCGCGCTTGAAGGCACTCATCGGCGATTGCAGCAGCGCGGCACCGATGGTGCCACCGAGGACGATCAACGCCGCCGGGCCGTTGGCCAGCGCGCCAAGGTGACCGCCTTCAAGGTAGTTGCCGCCGATGATGGCGACGAACGCCATGATGATCCCGATAAGGCTGAGCACATCCATCAGATGCAAGCCTCAACCAGGTGCCGACCGATGTCGTCGAGGCTGTACACCGCATCCGCGAGTTCGGCTTTGACGATGGCCATCGGCATGCCGTAGATCACACAACTGGCTTCATCCTGGGCCCAGATCGCACTGCCGCCCTGCTTGAGCAGACGCGCGCCTTCGCGACCGTCGGCGCCCATGCCGGTCAGTACCACCGCCAGAACTTTGTCGCCGTAGGACTTGGCCGCGGAACCGAAGGTAATGTCCACGCACGGCTTGTAGTTCAGGCGTTCGTCGCCCGGCAGGATTTTCACCGCGCCACGGCCATCGATCATCATCTGCTTGCCACCCGGTGCCAGCAGCGCCAGGCCCGGACGCAGGATGTCGCCATCCTCGGCTTCCTTGACACTGATGCGGCACAGCTTGTCCAGGCGCTCGGCGAAGGCCTTGGTGAAGGCGGCCGGCATGTGCTGGATCAACACGATGGGTGCCGGGAAGTTGGCCGGCAACTGTGTCAGAACCCGTTGCAGCGCAACCGGTCCGCCGGTGGAGGTACCGATGGCGACCAATTTGTAGGCTTTGCGTTTCGGCGCAGGCGATGACGGAGTCGCTGCATGGGGGCGCGCCGCAATCGGTGCCGGTGCCGGACGCGCAGGCGCGCTGCTGCCGTAGCTGCCGACGCTCGAAGGCGCAGGCGTCGGGGCTGGCGCAGCGACCGGTGCCGGAGGTGTGTAGGCACTGACACGACGGTTACTGCGCGAGATGCTGAGAATCTTCTCGCACAGCAGTTGCTTGACCTTCTCCGGGTTGCGGGAGATGTCTTCGAAATTCTTCGGCAGGAAGTCCACTGCGCCGGCATCCAGCGCATCGAGGGTGACCCGGGCGCCTTCGTGGGTCAGCGAGGAGAACATCAACACCGGGGTCGGGCAGCGCTGCATGATGTGCCGCACCGCCGTGATGCCATCCATCATCGGCATCTCGTAGTCCATGGTGATCACGTCTGGCTTGAGGGCCAGGGCCTGATCGATCGCCTCTTTTCCGTTGGTCGCCGTACCGACGACCTGGATGTTTGAATCCGCTGCAAGAATTTCCGAGACGCGGCGGCGGAAAAACCCCGAATCGTCCACCACCAGGACTTTGACTGCCATAAACACTCCGTTAGACGGGGCGAGGCTCTGGCGCCCCGCTCCCCCAGAATCAAATACGCCGTGCGGCGTAACGCTTGAGCATGCTCGGGACATCGAGAATCAGAGCAATGCGGCCGTCACCGGTGATGGTGGCGCCGGACATGCCCGGGGTTCCCTGGAGCATTTTGCCCAATGGCTTGATGACCACCTCTTCCTGGCCCACCAACTGATCGACGACGAAGCCGATCCGTTGAGTGCCCACCGAAAGGATCACCACATGGCCCTCGCGCTGCTCTTCGTGAGCGGCGGAGCTGACCAGCCAGCGCTTGAGGTAGAACAAGGGCAGCGCCTTGTCCCGCACGATCACCACTTCCTGGCCGTCCACCACGTTGGTGCGCGACAGGTCGAGGTGGAAAATCTCGTTGACGTTCACCAGCGGGAACGCGAACGCCTGGTTGCCGAGCATGACCATCAGCGTCGGCATGATCGCCAGGGTCAACGGGACCTTGATGACGATCTTCGAGCCTTTGCCCTTGGTCGAGTAGATATTGATGGTGCCGTTGAGCTGGGCGATCTTGGTTTTCACCACGTCCATGCCCACGCCACGACCGGACACGTCGGAGATCTCGGTCTTGGTCGAGAAGCCCGGCGCGAAGATCAGGTTGAAGCAATCGGACTCGCTGAGACGGTCCGCCGCATCCTTGTCCATCAATCCTTTTTTCACGGCGATACCGCGCAAAACGTCTGCGTCCATGCCCTTGCCGTCATCGGAGATGGACAGCAGGATGTGGTCGCCTTCCTGTTCTGCGGACAGGATCACTTTGCCGCTGCGAGGCTTGCCCATCGCTTCGCGATCAGCCGGCTCTTCGATACCGTGGTCGACCGAGTTGCGCACCAAGTGGACCAACGGGTCGGCCAGGGCCTCGACGAGGTTCTTGTCGAGGTCGGTTTCTTCGCCGACCAGTTCCAGGTTGATCTCTTTCTTGAGCTGGCGAGCCAGGTCGCGAACCAGACGCGGAAAGCGCCCGAAGACTTTCTTGATTGGTTGCATCCGGGTCTTCATGACCGCGGTTTGCAGGTCGGCCGTGACCACGTCGAGGTTCGACACGGCCTTGGACATGGCTTCGTCGCCGCTGTTGAGACCCAGACGGACCAAGCGGTTACGGACCAGTACCAACTCGCCGACCATGTTCATGATTTCGTCGAGACGCGCGGTGTCGACCCGCACGGTGGTCTCGGCTTCGCTGGTCGGTTTTTCCGCCGGCGGCGCGGCCGGGGCACGAGCAGGCGCCGGTGCAGCAGCGGCAGCAGGCTTCGGTGCTTCTGCTTTGGGCTCGGGGGCTTTTGGCTCGGGTGCCTTGGCCACAGGTGCTGGCGCCTTGGCAACCGGAGTCGCTACCGAAGCAACAGCAGAAGCAGTGCCCACTTCAGTGAACTTGCCCTTGCCATGCAATTCGTCGAGCAGCGATTCGAATTCATGATCGGAGATCAGATCGCTACCGGCCGCAGCGGCGGTTGGCGCAGCCGGGGCTGGCGCCGAAGCGATTGCCGATTCCAGCGCATCGACCGCAAAGTTGCCTTTGCCATGCAACTGGTCGAGCAGTGCTTCGAACTCGTCGTCGGTGATGTCGGAGCTGTCGCCGGCGGCTTTCGGAGCAGCCGGTGCAGCAGGCGCTGCGGCCACTGCATCGGCGGCGAACTGGCCTTTGCCGTGCAGTTGATCGAGCAACGACTCGAACTCGGCATCGGTGATTTCGTCACTGGCGGCTGCATCGGCGGCAGGCTGCGAAACAGGCTGCGCAGCCGCTACGGGCGCCTCGGCCTGGGCCTTGACGGCGTTCAGCGAGTCCAGCAGTTGTTCGAATTCGTTATCGGTAATGTCGCCCGATTCGCTTTCAGCGACCGAAGCTTCAACCACTTCAGCGACCGGCGCCGGTGCGGCTTCATCAGCCGTTTGCGGCTCGGCCAGGCGGGCCAGCGCCGCGAGTAATTCAGGCGTGGCAGCCGTGATCGGGCTGCGTTCGCGGACTTCGCTGAACATGCTGTTCACCGCGTCCAGCGCTTCGAGAACCACGTCCATCAGTTCCGAGTCGACGCGACGCTCACCCTTGCGCAGGATGTCGAACACGTTCTCGGCGATGTGACAGCACTCCACCAGCTCGTTGAGCTGGAGGAAGCCGGCGCCCCCTTTTACAGTGTGAAAACCGCGAAAAATTGCATTGAGCAAGTCCGCATCATCAGGTCGGCTTTCCAGCTCGACCAGCTGCTCGGACAGTTGCTCTAGAATCTCGCCGGCCTCAACCAGGAAATCCTGAAGGATCTCTTCATCGGCGCCGAAGCTCATTAAGGGGGTGCTCCTACAGGTCTAAAAACCCAGAAAACTAAAATCCAAGACTGGATAGCAAATCGTCCACATCGTCCTGACCGGACACAACGTCTTCTCTTTTATCGGCATGAATCTGCGGACCTTCACCCTGAGAGAGATGTTTTTGTGGATCTTTTTCAGCCAGCATCGCTTCACGGTCATGTTCGATACCCGCAAAGCGGTCTACCTGACTGGCCATGAGTACGAGCTTGAGCAGGTTGCTTTCAACTTCGGTGACCAGTTGGGTCACACGCTTGATCACCTGACCGGTGAGGTCCTGGTAATCCTGGGCCAGCAGAATGTCGTTCAGGTTGCTCGACACCGTGCGGTTGTCCTCACTGCTGCGTGTCAGGAAACCGTCGACCCGCCGGGCCAGCTCGCGGAACTCTTCAGCCCCTACTTCGCGACGCATGAACCGTCCCCAATCCGTGCTCAGCGCCTGGGCTTCATCGCTCAGGCTGTTGATCAGCGGCGTGGCGTTTTCCACCAGGTCCATGGTGCGGTTGGCCGCGGCCTCGGTCAGCTTGACCACATAGGACAGGCGCTCGGTGGCATCCGTGATCTGAGACACTTCCTCGGCTTGCGGCATGTGCGGGTCAATCTGAAAATTGACGATCGCGCTATGCAGCTCGCGGGTGAGCTTGCCCACTTCCTGATACAGGCCGCGGTCACGGGTCTGGTTGAGCTCATGGATCAGTTGCACAGCGTCGCCGAACCTGCCTTTTTCAAGGCTTTCGACCAGTTCGACCGCGTGTTTTTTCAGGGTCGACTCGAAATCGCCCTGTGAAGATTCGTTATGCTCCATAGCTCCCCCGTGCGCAGTACATCAGCCGATGCGTTCGAAAATCTTCTCGATTTTTTCTTTCAACGCCTGGGCTGTGAAGGGTTTGACCACATAGCCGTTAACACCGGCCTGGGCCGCTTCGATGATTTGCTCGCGCTTGGCTTCGGCAGTCACCATCAGCACTGGCAGATGCTTGAGCTTTTCATCGGCGCGCACGTGACGCAGCAGATCGATACCGGTCATGCCAGGCATGTTCCAGTCCGTTACCAGAAAGTCGATGCTTCCGCTGTTGAGAACCGGAATGGCAGTGGTGCCATCGTCAGCCTCGACCGTGTTGGTGAACCCAAGGTCACGCAACAGGTTTTTTATGATCCGCCGCATCGTTGAGAAGTCATCAACGATGAGGATTTTCATGTTCTTGTCCAATTCGACCTCCAAGCAGTCTTAAACGCGCCCAGCACCTGGACGCGCCATTTCAATCAATCCGGCAAAGCACTCAATGACTGTCTGGAGCACAACAGATCGAGACCGGTACGGTTCAACACCCCACCAGCTCCATTCGCAGTGTCCCCACACTGCCTTCAGCGCGCTCGCCACTCCCCCAAACGCCCCCGCAAACGGGCCGCGCACTGGCTGTGTAACTGGCTGACCCGAGATTCACTGACCCCCAGGACCTCACCGATTTCCTTGAGATTCAACTCTTCGTCGTAGTACAGCGCCAACACCAGTCGCTCACGCTCCGGCAAATTGGCAATCGCGTCCGCCAGCGCCGCCTGGAAGCGTTCATCTTCCAGATCGCGTGACGGCTCGAGATGAGCACTCGCGCCATCCTCATGCAGCCCTTCGTGTTCGCCGTCCTGCAACAGATCGTCGAAACTGAATAACCGGCTGCCCAGGGTGTCGTTCAAAATCCCGTAATAATCGTCGAGACTCAATTGGAGTTCGGCCGCAACTTCGTGATCTTTAGCGTCACGGCCGGTTTTAGCTTCAATCGAGCGAATCGCGTCGCTGACCATGCGGGTATTGCGGTGGACCGAACGTGGCGCCCAGTCCCCCTTGCGCACTTCATCGAGCATCGCGCCGCGGATTCGAATGCCCGCGTACGTCTCGAAACTCGCGCCTTTGCTGGCGTCATATTTGGTTGATACTTCAAGCAGGCCGATCATCCCGGCCTGGATCAGGTCTTCGACCTGGACACTGGCCGGCAGACGCGCCAGCAAGTGGTAGGCAATGCGTTTGACCAGTGGCGCGTAACGCTCGATCAGCTCGTACTGCGCGTCACGTGCCGATTTCTTGTAGAGGTTGTAACCGCTGGCTGTCATAGCACGGGTCCTGCCGTTTGTTGCACGAGGCGCTCGACGAAAAATTCCAGGTGCCCACGCGGGTTGGCCGGCAGTGGCCAGGTATCGACTTTCTGCGCAATGGCCTTGAACGCCAAGGCGCACTTGGAACGCGGAAAGGCTTCATACACCGCGCGTTGCTTCTGCACGGCCTTGCGCACGCTTTCGTCGTAAGGCACCGCACCGACGTATTGTAAGGCGACGTCGAGGAAGCGATCTGTGACCTTGGTCAACTTGGCGAACAGGTTGCGGCCTTCCTGCGGGCTCTGCGCCATGTTGGCCAGGACGCGGAAGCGGTTCATGCCGTAGTCGCGGTTAAGCAGTTTGATCAGCGCGTAGGCGTCGGTGATCGAGGTCGGCTCGTCGCACACCACCAGCAAGACTTCCTGCGCAGCGCGCACGAAGCTGACTACCGAGTCACCAATGCCCGCAGCGGTGTCGATCACCAATACGTCGAGGTTGTCGCCGATGTCGCTGAATGCCTGGATCAGGCCGGCATGCTGGGCCGGGCTCAGATGAACCATGCTCTGGGTGCCGGAGGCGGCCGGAACGATGCGGATACCACCGGGCCCTTGCAACAGCACGTCGCGCAGCTCACAGCGGCCTTCGATCACGTCGGCCAGCGTGCGTTTGGGTGTCAGTCCCAACAGAACGTCGACGTTCGCCAGCCCCAGATCGGCATCCAGCAGCATGACGCGCCGGCCGAGTTCAGCTAGAGCCAGGGACAAGTTCACTGACACGTTAGTCTTCCCGACGCCACCTTTGCCGCCGGTCACCGCGATCACCTGTACGGGATGCATGCTGCCCATGTTATTTCTTTACCTTGTCTTGCATAGACGGAGGCCACATTACTGGCTGCGCGTTCAGCGACTGAACAATGCATGGCAGACCATCGATGTAGGTACAAAAAATGTTCATTAGTACCTCAGCCAACCTGCTTGGTCGGGCTGTGGTAAATATCAGCGAACATGTCAGCCATGGCTTCTTCGCTGGGTTCTTCCTGCATTTGTACGCTAACGGCGCGGCTGACCAACTGATGACGACGCGGCAGATGCAAATCATCCGGAATCCGCGGACCATCGGTCAGGTAAGCCACCGGCAACTCATGGCTGATAGCCAGGCTCAGCACCTCGCCGAGGCTTGCCGTTTCATCCAGTTTAGTCAGGATGCAGCCGGCGAGGCCGCAGCGTTTGTAACTGTGATAAGCGGCGGTTAGAACCTGTTTCTGGCTGGTGGTTGCCAGGACCAGATAATTTTTTGATTTGATGCCGCGCCCGGCCAGACTTTCGAGCTGCATCCGCAGTGCCGGATCGCTGGCCTGCAGGCCGGCGGTATCGATCAGCACCACGCGTTTGCGCAGCAGCGGCTCCAGCGCCTGCACCAGGGACTGGCCCGGGTCGACGTGGGTCACCGACACATTGAGGATCCGGCCCAGTGTCTTGAGCTGTTCCTGGGCACCGATGCGATAGCTGTCCATGCTCACCAGCGCGATGTTCTGCGCGCCGTACTTGAGCACGTAACGGGCGGCGAGCTTGGCCAGTGTGGTGGTCTTGCCCATGCCGGCCGGGCCGACCATGGCAATCACCCCGCCCTCTTCCAGCGGCTCGACTTCCGGGGTGGCGATCATCCGCGCCAGGTGCGCGAGCAACATGCGCCAGGCCTGACGAGGCTCTCCAATGTCGGTAATCAGCGCCAGCAGATCGCGCGACAACGGGCCGGACAAGCCGATGCGTTGCAGGCGACGCCAGAGGTTGGCCTGGGCCGGACGGCTGCCTTGCAGCTGATTCCAGGCCAGCGAGCCAAGCTGCACTTCCATCAGTTCACGCAGGCTGTTGAGCTCGAAACGCATCGAATCGAAGGCGCGCGGATCGACACCGGTCGCCGCAGCAGGCGCGGGGGCCGGACGCCGAGGTTCGGCGAGCGCCGGTTCGATCAGCGGTTCGGCGGCGGTCAACGGCAGGCCGGCGAACAACTGGCGATTGGTGGTCTTGTCGCTCTCGCCATCGCCGCGCAGGCTCAGTTCGGCCTGGGCGGTGACGATCCGCGACTGGGTCTTGCGCAGCTCATCCTCGAGTTCCATGTTCGGAACACGCGGGGCCAGCGCCGACAATTTGTAATCCAGGGCAGCCGTCAGCTCGACACCGCCGGCGATCCGGCGATTGCCAATGATGGCGGCATCAGCGCCCAGCTCATCACGAACCAGTTTCATGGCCTGACGCATATCGGCGGCGAAAAAACGCTTAACTTGCATAAACCACTACCTCAGCCGTTGGGCCCTACTGTCGCAACGATGGTCACTTGCTTGTTGTCAGGAATTTCCTGGTAAGCCAACACGTGCAAACCCGGCACTGCCAGCCGACCGAATCGCGAGAGCATCGCGCGAACCGGACCGGCCACCAGCAGAATCACCGGCTGACCTTGCATTTCCTGACGCTGCGCCGCATCGATCAACGAGCGTTGCAGTTTTTCCGCCATGCTTGGCTCCAGCAGAACGCCCTCTTCCGAGCCTTGTCCTGCCTTCTGAAGACTATTGAGCAATATTTGTTCCAACCTTGGTTCCAAGGTGATCACAGGCAGCTCCGACTCAGTGCCTACAATGCTTTGCACGATTGCACGGGATACGCCGACGCGCACTGCGGCCACCAAAGCGGCGGTATCTTGACTCTTGGCGGCGTTGTTCGCGATGGCTTCGGCGATGCTGCGGATGTCCCGCACCGGCACCTGTTCGGCCAGCAACGCCTGCAAGACTTTGAGCAGTTGCGACAGCGAAACCACCCCCGGCACCAGCTCTTCGGCCAGCTTCGGTGAGCTTTTGGCCAGCAATTGCATGAGTTGCTGGACTTCTTCGTGGCCGATCAGCTCGCTGGAGTGCTTGTACAGAATCTGGTTCAAGTGGGTCGCCACCACCGTACTGGCATCGACCACGGTGTAACCGAGGGATTGCGCCTGGGCACGCTGGCTGATTTCGATCCACACCGCTTCCAGGCCAAAAGCCGGATCTTTGGCGGTGATGCCATTGAGCGTGCCGTAGACCTGACCCGGGTTGATCGCCAGTTCGCGCTCCGGGTAAATCTCCGCTTCAGCCAGGATCACGCCCATCAGGGTCAGGCGATAGGCGCTAGGCGCCAGGTCGAGGTTGTCACGGATATGCACAGTCGGCATCAGGAAGCCCAGGTCCTGGGAGAGCTTTTTACGCACCCCCTTGATCCGCGCCAGCAACTGCCCACCCTGGTTGCGATCCACCAGCGGAATCAGGCGGTAGCCCACTTCCAGGCCAATCATGTCGATCGGCGTCACGTCATCCCAGCCAAGCTCCTTGGTTTCCTGAGCCCGGGCCGGTGACGGCAGCAACTCCTGCTGACGCTTGACCTCTTGCAGGGCCTGAACCTTGACCGCGTTCTGCTTCTTCCAGAACAGGTAAGCGCCACCGGCCGCCAGGGCTGCCATGGACAGAAAGGAGACGTGTGGCATGCCGGGCACCAGGCCCATCACCGCCATCAAGCCTGCGGCCACCGCCAAGGCTTTCGGCGAGGCGAACATCTGACGATTGATTTGTTTGCCCATGTCTTCCGAGCCGGAAGCACGGGTCACCATGATCGCGGCGGCGGTCGACAACAGCAGTGATGGCAATTGCGCCACCAAACCGTCACCGATGGTCAACAGCGCATAAACCTTGCCGGCATCACCAAAGCTCATGCCGTGCTGGAAAATACCCACCGCCATGCCGCCGATCAGGTTGATGAACAGGATTAGCAGGCCGGCGATGGCGTCACCGCGCACGAATTTGCTGGCACCGTCCATGGATCCGTAGAACTCGGCCTCCTGGGCGACTTCCATCCGGCGCAGTTTCGCCTGGTTCTGATCGATCAGGCCGGCGTTCAAGTCGGCGTCGATCGCCATCTGTTTACCGGGCATCGCGTCGAGGGTGAAACGCGCGCTCACCTCGGAAATCCGCCCGGCGCCCTTGGTTACCACGACGAAGTTGATGATCATCAAAATCGCGAAGACCACGATACCGACCACGTAGTTACCGCCGATCACCACTTCACCGAAGGCCTGGATCACCTTACCGGCGGCGGCATGGCCGTCCTGACCGTGGAGCATCACCACCCGCGTGGAGGCCACGTTCAGCGCCAGTCGCAGCAATGTCGCCACCAGCAGAATGGTCGGGAACACCGCAAAATCCAGCGGCCGCAAGGCGTATACACAGACCAGCAACACGACGATGGACAGGGCAATGTTGAAGGTGAAAAACACGTCCAGCAGGAACGGCGGCACCGGCAACATCATCATGGCCAGCATGACCAGCAGCAACAGCGGCACGCCCAGATTGCCCCGACTTAAATCGGCAACGTTTGTGCGGGCACTGTTGATTAACTGAGAGCGATCCACCGGTTTTCCCCGTTCCTTTAAAGCAAACTTTTGACGCCTGAAGCAGGCGCAGGGCGGCTACTGCAAGAAACCTTCCAACTTTTGCCGGGGTGCAAAATGAGGTGTTTTGAGTCCTGTAGCAGCTGCCGAGCCTGCGAGGCTGCGAGGCTGCGTTCGGCTGCGCAGCAGTCGTCAACCTTTGCGAGGACTTCGCCCTCGAACGCTGCCTCGCAGGCTCGACAGCGGCTACAGGTGCAATCAGGAATCGCGGCGCAGATCCGGCGGAATCGGCAAGTCATCCTTGAGCGGATCCGGGCGCTTGCCCTTGCCAGCGCGGTACTGGCGTATCTGGTAGACGTAGGCCAATACCTGAGCTACCGCCAGATACAGCCCGCCAGGAATTTCCTGATCCAGTTCAGTTGAGTAGTAGATCGAACGCGCCAGCGCGGGCGATTCGAGCAGCTGCACTTGGTTGGCCACGGCAATTTCACGGATCTTCAAGGCCAGGAAGTCGCTACCCTTGGCGATCAGCATCGGCGCCCCACCCTTCTCCGGATCGTACTTGAGCGCTACGGCGTAGTGGGTCGGGTTGGTGATGACCACGTCGGCGTCGGGGATCGCGGCCATCATTCGCCGCTGCGACATCTCGCGCTGCAACTGACGAATGCGTTGCTTGACCTCCGGCCGCCCCTCCTGATCCTTGTGTTCGTCACGGATTTCCTGCTTGGTCATCAACAGCTTTTTGTGGCTTTCCCAGAGCTGCACCGGCACGTCGACCAACGCGATGATGATCAGCCCGCACGCCATCCACAACGTGCTCCAGCCCACCACTTGCAGACTGTGGATGATCGCCATGTCCAAGGGTTCATGGGCGATGCGCAGCAAATCGTCGATGTCTGACGACAACACCGCCAGCGCCACGAACAACACGATGAAGAACTTCGCCAGGGCTTTGAGCAACTCCACCAGCGCCTTGGCCGAGAACATTCGTTTCAGGCCTGCGCCGGGGTTCATGCGACTGAACTTGGGCGCCATGGAGCCGGCTGCGAACAGCCAGCCCCCCAGGGAAATCGGACCGATCAGCGCGGCCAGCAGCAAAGTGATCATAACCGGCTGAATCGCCAACAGTGCGATCTCCCCTGAGTGCAGCAGGAAGATGCCCATGTTGCGCTGATCCAGAATCACTTCCCGCGACAGCGTGAAGTTCATCCGCATCAACTCCATTAAATCCTGGGCCAATGCACCACCAAAAATCAGCAAGGCGCCGGCGCCGGCCAGCATCACCGCCAGGGTGTTAAGCTCCTTGGAACGCGCAATCTCGCCCTTCTCACGGGAGTCCTTTTTGCGTTTCTCCGTGGGGTCTTCTGTTTTGTCCTGACCGCTTTCGCTCTCAGCCATGACTCAGCGCGCCTGTGCCAGTTCGCGTAACAACTGCAAGGCTTCGGCGGCCAGTGGTTGATACTGATTGAGGATGTCCGCCAGGCCGACCCAAACGATAAACAAGCCGAGCACCAGGGTCAGCGGGAAGCCAATCGAGAAGATGTTCAACTGCGGCGCCGCCCGGGTCATCACACCAAACGCGATGTTGACCACCAGCAGCGCGGTGATCGCCGGCAACACCAGCAACAGCGCCGCACCAAGCACCCAGCCGAGCTTGCCGGCCAGCTCCCAGAAATGACTGACCATCAACCCGCCACCGACTGGCAGCGTGGTGAAGCTTTCGGTGAGGACTTCGAACACCACCAGATGGCCATTCATCGACAGGAACAACAGCGTCACCAGCATGGTGAAAAACTGCCCGATCACCGCCACCGACACGCCGTTCGTAGGGTCGACCATCGAAGCGAAGCCCATGCCCATCTGGATCGCGACGATCTGCCCCGCCACCACGAACGCCTGGAAGAACAGTTGCAAGGAGAAGCCCAACACCGCGCCGATGATGATTTGCTCGGCGATCAGCAGCAGCGCGCTCAGGTCCAGCGCGTTGACCGCGGGCATGGGCGGCAGACCCGGTGCGATGACCACAGTAATCGCCAGCGCGAAGTACAAACGCACGCGCTTGGGCACCAGCGTCGTGCCGAAAATCGGCATGACCATCAGCAACGAGCCGATGCGAAACAGCGGCAACATGAACGTCGCCACCCAGGTGCTGATCTGCGTATCGGTCAGCTGCAGCAGCGACATGGCTTAACCGATGACCTGAGGAATGCTGTGGTACAGCTGCAGGATGTATTCCATGAAAGTCTGCACCAGCCACGGGCCGGCAACGATCAGCGTCACCAGCATCACCAACAGACGCGGCAGGAAGCTCAGGGTCTGTTCGTTGATCTGGGTGGCCGCCTGGAACATCGCCACCAACAACCCCACCAGCAAGCTCGGAATCACCAGCACGGCGACCATCATGGTGGTCAGCCACAGCGCTTCGCGAAAGATGTCTACGGCAACTTCTGGCGTCATGGCGAAACACCGCCGAAGCTGCTGGCCAACGTGCCGATGATCAACGCCCAGCCATCCACCAGCACGAACAGCATGATTTTGAACGGCAGGGAAATGATCAGTGGCGAGAGCATCATCATACCCATCGCCATCAGCACACTGGCCACCACCAGGTCGATGATCAGGAACGGAATGAAGATCATGAAGCCAATCTGGAACGCGGTTTTCAGTTCCGAGGTCACGAACGCCGGCACCAGAATCGTCAGCGGCGCCTGATCCGGCGTAGCAATATCAGTGCGCTTGGACAGGCGCATGAACAGCTCCAGATCGCTGCTGCGAGTCTGGGCCAGCATGAAGTCCTTGATCGGCACCTGAGCCTTGGCGACTGCATCCTGAGCGGTGAGTTTCTCCGCCAGATACGGCTGCAAGGCATCCTGATTCACCCGATCGAACACCGGCGCCATAATAAACATGGTGAGAAACAGCGCCATGCCGGTGAGGATCTGGTTCGACGGTGTCTGCTGCAAGCCCAGGGCCTGACGCAGGATCGAGAAAACGATGATGATCCGGGTGAAACTGGTCATCAGCATGACGAACGCCGGGATGAAACTCAGCGCCGTCATGATCAGCAGGATTTGCAGGCTGACCGAGTATTCCTGGGCGCCATTGGCATTGGTGCCCAGGGTGATCGCCGGGATCGACAACGGATCGGCGGCGAACGCCAGCGGCGCAGCCAGCATCAGGGCCAGCGTCAAGACGATGCGTAACGCACCCATTACTTCTTATCCTTCTGATCCTTGCCGAGCATCTCCAACAGACGCTGGGCAAACTCCGGAGTCGCTTTCTCGGTTGCGCTCGGCACTTGTACCGGCTCCTTGAGCACATGCAACGCGGTGATGGTGCCGGGGCTCAGGCCGAGCAGAATCTGTTCGTTGCCGACCTGTACCAGCATCAAACGGTCACGGGGGCCGAGGGCTCGGGAACCGATCAACTCGATCACTTGCCCCTTGCCGGCCGGCCCGGCCTGCTGGACCCGGCGCAGCAGCCAGGCGAGGAGGAAGATCAACCCCAGCACCAGCAACAAACCGAACACCAACTGCGTCAATTGCCCGGCCACACCGCTGCTGACGGCTGGCGCGGCGGCCGCTGTCGCAGCAGTCGTCACCGGCTCGGCCGCCAGCACGCTGGATGGCAAGGCCAATAGAACCGCAAGAACCTTGTTCACTCAGCGCAGCTTCTTGATGCGTTCGCTCGGGCTGATCACGTCGGTCAGGCGGATGCCGAACTTTTCGTTGACCACTACCACTTCGCCGTGGGCGATGAGCGTGCCGTTGACCAGCACGTCCAGCGGCTCACCGGCCAGGCGATCGAGCTCGATCACCGAACCCTGGTTGAGTTGCAGCAGGTTGCGGATGTTGATGTCGGTGCTGCCGACTTCCATGGAAATCGACACCGGGATATCAAGGATCACGTCCAGGTTCGGACCGTCCAGCGTCACCGGATCGTGGTTCTTCGGCACGCTGCCGAACTCTTCCATCGGCAGACGGTTGGAGCCCGACGTACCGGCATCGGCCGCCAGCAGCGCATCAATATCGGCCTGCCCGGCGTCACCGGTTTCTTCCAGGGCCGCAGCCCATTCGTCGGCCAGTGCCTGGTCGTCCTGGGCGTTCATATCGTCGTTCATCATTTGTCCTCGGCGGGCAACAATTCAGTTAAATGCGTAGGGGGTACGAGCGCCGGTCAGCGGCGCTCGATCGGCTCGATCACTTGCAACGCGAGGTTGCCCTTGTGCGAGCCCATCTTGACCTTGAAGGCCGGCACGCCGTTGGCGCGCATGATCATTTCTTCCGGCATCTCGACCGGGATCACGTCGCCGGGCTGCATGTGCAGGATGTCGCGAAGGCGCAGCTGGCGGCGGGCAACGGTGGCACCGATCGGTACGTCGACGTCCAGCACGTCCTGGCGCAAGGCGTTGATCCAGCGCTCGTCCTGATCGTCGAGGTCCGACTGGAAGCCGGCATCGAGCATCTCGCGCACCGGCTCGATCATCGAGTACGGCATGGTCACGTGCAGGTCGCCGCCACCGCCATCGAGTTCGATGTGGAACGTCGACACCACAATGGCTTCGCTCGGGCCGACGATGTTGGCCATGGCCGGGTTCACTTCCGAGTTGATGTACTCAAAGTTCACTTCCATGATCGCCTGCCAGGCTTCCTTCAAATCGACGAAAGCCTGCTCCAGCACCATGCGCACCACACGCAGTTCGGTGGGGGTGAATTCACGCCCTTCGATCTTCGCGTGACGGCCGTCGCCGCCGAAGAAGTTGTCCACCAGCTTGAACACCAGTTTGGCGTCGAGGATGAACAGTGCGGTGCCGCGCAGCGGTTTGATCTTGACCAGGTTGAGGCTGGTCGGCACGTACAGCGAGTGCACGTATTCGCCGAACTTCATCACCTGCACACCACCGACGGCAACGTCCGCCGAGCGGCGCAGCATGTTGAACATGCTGATGCGGGTGTAGCGGGCGAAACGCTCGTTGATCATTTCCAGCGTCGGCATGCGTCCACGGACGATGCGATCCTGGCTGGTCAGGTCGTAGCTTTTGACACTGCCGGGTTCGGCAGCATTATCGGTCTGTACCAGACCATCGTCGACGCCATGCAACAGCGCATCGATCTCATCCTGGGACAGCAGGTCCTGCACGGCCATGTCGTGTTCCTACTGCAGTACGAAATTAGTGAAAAGCAACTGTTCGATCACCACTTTGCCCAGCTCTTTCTGCGCCACTTCCTGGACGCTGGCCGTGGCTTTCTGACGCAACATCTCCTGGCCGACCGGGGTTGCCAGCGTGGCGAAATCCTGACCGGAAAACAGCATGACCAAGTTATTGCGGATTACCGGCATGTGGACTTTGAGCGCCTCCAGATCAGCCTGATTGCGACCCAGCATGGTGATGCTCACCTGCATGTAGCGCTGACGGCCGTTCTGGGTGTAGTTGGCCACGAAGGCCGGAGCCATTGGCTCGAAGATCGCCGGCTGCTTGCCGACCACAGCGGTTTCAGCCGCGGCGGCAGGCTTGCTCTGGGCGCTGTGCATGAAGAACCAGGTCGCTCCCACGGACAAGCCGATCGCCAGTAGCAGGGCCACGACGATCACAATGACCAGCTTGATTTTGCCTTTGGTTGCGGGGTCTTTTACTACTGCTTCGCTCTTCGCCATGCCAATAATCCGTCACTAATCGGGTTTTCACAGTCGCACGGCAAGGCAAGAGCAAGTGTTATGCCAGAAGTGTCTGGGGGATTTGAGGCGCAGACTTAAAGAGATCACAAGAAAGGTAGGAGCGAGGCTTGCCCGCGAAGAACGATAATGCGGTTTAACTGATAAACCGGGTTATCGTTCTTCGCGGGCAAGCCTCGCTCCTACTGGGTTTTGCGTTTGATCAGGCGTAGTAATCGACCGCGCTGGAGCCGATCACGCTGGTGGTGTTGGCGGCCACCTCAGCAACCGTCGCGGGAAGCTCTTCATCCATCGAATCCAGGCGACCGCCACTGGCGTTGGTTCGCCCGCCCTGCCCCTGTTGAGCCTGTTCCTGACCCTGGCCCTGCCAGCCACGGGACTGATCGGAAACGTTGACGTCGACCTGGCCCATGCCCTGTTGCGCGAACATGTCACGCAAGCGATGCATTTGCCCGTCGAGTGCTTCGCGAACGCTTGGATGAGCGCTCATGAACGTCACTTGAGTCTGCTGATCCGGAACCATGTTCACCCGAATATCGAGGCGTCCCAGTTCGGCCGGTTGCAGCTGGATATCCGCCGCCTTGAGATTGGCGCTGGACAAGTACATGACCCGGTTGACCACCTCTTCGGTCCAACCGCTCTGATGCATGGCGATCGGCTGGTTCACCGGCAATGCATTGGCCGTCTTGGGCGTTGCCGCCTGCGTCAGCGCCGCCAGACGGTTGGCGAAGTCATCGACACGGGTGTCGCTGCTGGCGGACTTGAGATCCTTGAGGCCGTCATCGATCAGGCCACTGAACGCCTTCTCACCGCCCTGGCTGGTGCTGTCCTGATCGGCTTGCACGTCGAGCATGCTCGCCATGCCTGCGGCAAAAGTCTGAGCCGAGGTCAATTCGCCGTCGGCCTGAGCCTGGGTCGGCGCCGCTTTGGGCTGAGCCTGGCTGGTGGCCGACACATGCCCGCTCTGCTCCATCGCCATGCGCACGGCTGGCAGCGCATCGAGCGGATCGGCTTCGGGATCGAAATCAGGATCGGCCGTCGTAACCGTCGTAACCGTCGTAGCCGTCGGCGCCGCGGTTGCGGTAACGGCGTTAGCAACGGGCACTTCAATGGCTGACTGCACGGTGGCGACAACCGGTGGCGTTTCCGGCACGGGGGCTGGCAGCACCGGCTGCAACACTTGCATCAACGCCGGATCGAGGGCCGGATCGACAGGCGCGGAATCGACTACCGGCGTCGCTGCCTCAGCGGCATCCGGCGCGTCATCGCTGGCCGTCTTGTCATCGCTCTGCGCCGGTTTATCGGCGGGCAAGGATTTGCCGCTATCGGCAACCGTCGGTTCCGGGGCGGCAGACGGGTCGTTGCCCATGTCCTTCTTGCCGGCATTGTCCGGGGCTTTGTCACGTGCGGGTTTAGCAGATCCGTCCATCGTGACCGAGGGCTTGTTCTGAGCCTGATTGGCGTAGACCTGAGCGAAGCTGGACGCCTTGTCACCGGGCTCAGCCATCGACGCCGGTGTATTGGCGGACGCGGCTTGCGTCTTTGCCGCAGCGGCGGCCTGAAGAAGAATGTTGGGGGTAACGGGCATGGAACGGTCTCCGCTGCACTGGGATCATAGGTACAGTTGAGCAAGTTCGCTGCAAGGGTCGAGCCAGCTTCGTTCGCTGGCCGCCAAAAGCGCCGGATGGTTGAGCTGTCATGCGATCCGTAGCGGCTGGTGGTTGTCTTATTCAGCCAGGGAGCGCTGGCGCTCTGCCTCGAAAAGCAGTCGAACAATCGCGAATTCGCCGTCGATTTCTCCAACCAGTGCTTCTATGCCTTCGAGTTTTTTCGCTTTGGCTCGCTGCTCCAGCTCATCGCAGAGCTCAGCCAGCCGGGTCGCGCCCATGTTGCTGCTGCTGCCCTTGAAACTGTGTGCCGTGGCACCTAACCGATCGGCATCGTCAGCCTTGCGCAGCAAGCTCAATCGCTCTTCGGAATCGCTGAGAAAGGTATCGAGCAATTCCGGATACCCGTCCTCCATTACTTCTTGCAACGCGCTCAGCACGTCGCGATCCAGATGTGTGTCGTCCACTTGTTCACTCCTTTGATCAAGAATGCCTGGGATTATGCCTGAGCCTCCCAAAAAAACTCCACGCGAGCACTGCGCCCATTATCGGACCAGCTCGCATGATGACTCAACTGTCGGATCAAACTGACTCCACGTCCCGACAAACGGACATCATCGACGGGACGCTCCATCACCCGTGCCACATCGAAGCCCTTGCCACTGTCTTCGACTCGAACAGTCAGGCAACCGCCTTCGCCTTTTGGCGTCACCTGCAAATGGACCCGCACATAGCCGTCCTGCAATTCGTCCAGGCGCGCACTGCGCTGCTGATAATAACGCGCAAAACCCGAAGCATCGCGTTTGAGACTCGAATCCAGACCTAGCACGCCATGCTCCAGGGCATTGGAATAAAGCTCTGCCAGCACACTGTAGAGCGCACCACTCTGAGCACGCAGGCCATGCACCTCAAACAGCAATTGCAACAGATACGGCAGCGGGTTGAAGCGCTTGAGAGTGGCGGCGCGAAACTCGAAGCTCACCGACCAGTCCAGCGGGCAGGACTGACCGCTGTCGGAATATACCGGTGCTGGCGGGCTCAGTTGCGCCGCATCCAACAGACTGATCTCAACCATGCTCACGTCATCGCGAGCCTCGCCGCGAAAGTCTCGCAGGGCCTGCTCGATTTCCTCGAACAGCGCATCAGGTTGACGATTGGCTGCAAACACCTGCTCCAGTCGCTCGACACCAAACAACTGGTCATTGGCATCACAGGTATCGATCACCCCATCAGACAACAGGAACACCCGATCCCCGACGGCCATCGGGAACACCTCGGTGCGGTCATCGAAGGCTTGCGGGCTCAGTACACCCAGCGGCAAGTGCCGTGCCGTGAGCGCTGTACGCTCGCCGCTGGTGGCGTTGTGCAAATAGCCGTCCGGCATCCCGCCGTTCCAGATCTCCACCGACCCTCGCTGAAAGCTCAGGCGCAGCAGGGCCGCGCAACAGAACATGTCTACCGGCAGGATACGTTTGAGCTTGGCGTTCATCTCGCGCAGGGTTTCGGACAAACCATAACCCTTGGCGGTCATGCCATAGAAAACTTCGGCCAACGGCATGGCACCGACAGCGGCAGGCAAACCATGGCCGGTGAAATCGCCGAGCAACACATGCATGTCGCCGGCCGGGGTAAACGCAGCCAGCAACAGATCGCCGTTGAATAGCGCATAGGGCGATTGCAGATAACGGATGTTCGGCGCATTCAGGCAACCGGAGTGGGCCACCTTGTCGAACACGGCTTTGGCCACGCGCTGTTCGTTGAGCAGGTAATCATGGTGCCTGGCGATCAGATCGCGCTGTTCCAGCACCGTGGCCTGCAAACGCCGCAAGCGGTCCATTGCCTTGATCTTGGCCGCGAGGATCACCTGGTTGTAAGGCTTTGCCAGAAAGTCGTCGCCCCCAGCCTCCAGACAACGCGCCAAGGCTTCGCTTTCGGTCAGCGACGTCAGAAAGATGATCGGCACCAGGGTTTCGCCGGCCAGCGTCTTGATCTGTCGCGCAGCCTCGAAGCCATCCATCACCGGCATCATGGCGTCCATCAGCACCAGGTGCGGTCGCTGCGAGTGAAACGCCTCGACCGCCTCGGCGCCATTACTGGCCGTCAGCACTTCATGGCCTTGGCGACGGACAATAGTGGACAGCAGCATTCGATCGGCCGCACTGTCTTCGGCGATCAGAATCGTCAGCGGCTCGAGCGGCTGCATGACAGTCAACTGATGTCGAACAGCTTGTCGAAGTTGGAGATGGCGAGGATTTTCTTCACATCGCTACTGCTGTTGACGACACGAATATCGGAGTTGTCGCCACCGGCGTGATCGCGCAGCAAAAGCAACATGCCAAGCGCCGAACTGTCGAGATACGTGGCTTCCTTCAGATCTACGACGATGGACTCGGGTTTCTTGTTGAGTCGCTCGTAGGACTCACGAAACTCCTGATGCCGACCGAAATCGAATCGCCCCTTAACCGAAATCGTCAACTTTTGCCCATCCGGGGATACTTCTGTAACGACTGACATTTCACGGCTTCCTTGTCATTGGCGAACGTACGTGTACAAGGTTTAGCACTTGCCGGGGGCTGGAGCAAGGTCAAAAGAACGCAGCCGTCGACAGCGTCTCCGGAATCAGGTTTGCATGCACCCGTGCAGGTGCTGCCGCAGGCTGCAATCCTTTGAAACCAACACTCAATACGAATCCTGACGCGGCAACCGCTGGGACAATTCATCCAGCAACTTCTGCTCGCGCTTGTCTTCCAGTTGCCGTGCTTCATCCATGTAGCGCTGAACCAGTTTGCGCAAGCCTTCGACCCGGGCAAACGCCTGTTGCCAGGCTTCTCGGGCCTTGTTCAGGTTGTTTTGATGCCAGTTCAAGCTCTGGCGCTGCTGGTCGATGGCCGTGCCCAATTGCGCGAGAAAACCCTGATAGCCCAGCAACCACTGGCCCGAAACGCCGCCGCTGCCGCGCACGATCCATTGCTCCTGGTAGTCGAGACGGAAGGCTTCGAGGTCGGCGAGTTTACTTTCTGCCAAACGAACCTGGCCCTGAAAGTGCCCCAGGCGCTGGACGGCGGTTTTCTCGGCCTTTTCAGCCATGTCCACCACAGGCGCCAGGCGTGCCGCGCGACTCGAGGCCATGACCGGTTAACCGCCTGGCGCTGGCGCGAAGACCGAAGCAAGATGGTTTTCGCTGGCGCCCATGCTGATGTTGTCGTTCAAGCCTTGGCGCAAGTACAAGGACATGGCCGGTTGCAGATTGATTGCGGTGTCGGTTTCCCGGTCACCGCCGGGCACATAGGCGCCGACACTGATCAGGTCGCGGCTCTGCTGATAGCGCGACCAGTATTGCTTGAACATCTGCGCGTGGTTCAGGTGTTTGATACCGACCACCGACGGCATGACCCGGCTGATGGACGCTTCGATGTCGATGGCCGGGTAATGCCCTTCCTCGGCCAGGCGCCGGGACAGCACGATGTGCCCGTCGAGCACGCCCCGCGCCGAGTCGGCAATCGGGTCCTGCTGATCGTCGCCTTCGGACAGTACGGTGTAGAACGCGGTGATCGAACCGCCGCCCTTTTCGGCGTTACCGGCCCGCTCCACCAGTTTCGGCAACTTGGCGAACACCGAGGGCGGATAGCCCTTGGTCGCCGGAGGTTCGCCGATGGCCAGGGCGATTTCCCGCTGGGCCTGGGCGAAACGGGTCAGGGAATCCATCAGCAACAGGACATTCTTGCCCTTGTCGCGGAAATACTCGGCGATACGCGTGCAGTACATCGCCGCGCGCAATCGCATCAGCGGCGCATCGTCCGCCGGCGACGCCACCACGACCGAACGCTTGAGCCCTTCCTCGCCGAGGATGTGCTCGATGAACTCTTTAACTTCACGGCCCCGCTCACCGATCAGCCCGACCACGATAATGTCGGCCTCGGTGAAGCGAGTCATCATGCCCAACAGCACACTTTTGCCGACGCCGGTACCGGCAAATAGCCCAAGCCGCTGACCGCGACCGACCGTCAACAAACCGTTGATGCAGCGAATACCGACGTCCAGCGGCTGGCTGATGGGGTCACGCTTGAGCGGGTTGATGGTCGGACCGTCCATCGGCACCCAGTCTTCAGCCTTCATCCCGCCCTTGCCATCCAGCGCACGACCGGCGCCATCAAGCACCCGCCCGAGCATGCTCATGCCCATCGGCAAACGACCGGCGTCAGCCAAAGGAACCACGCGCGCGCCTGGGGCGATGCCCGCGACACTGCCCACCGGCATCAGAAAAACTTTGCTGCCAGAGAAGCCCATGACCTCGGCTTCGACTTGCACCGGATGATAGCTGTCATCGTTGATGACCATGCAGCGGCTGCCCATGGCGGCGCGCAAGCCTTCGGCTTCGAGGGTCAGGCCGACCATACGCAGCAATCGACCTTCGAGGATCGGCGCGCCAGCCAGCTCCGTGGCCTCGGCGTAGCTGCCGAGGCGCTTGGCGAAGCTGGTGCGTTCAAGGCGCATCGGGTTCTTCCAGTTCTGGCTCGACCGGGGCGACCGCAGGCTTTTCGTCGATCGGCAATTCCAGGCTCAGGTCCGGCGCAGCCGGGTGCAGCGCCTGATCGTGAAGTTGGTCGAACAGCTTGGCCATGACCTGGGTTACACGGGTTTCGACGGTCGCATCGATACGACTGTGCTCGGTCTCGACCCGGCAACCGCCCGGCAACAAGGATTCGTCCTCGACGATGCGCCAGGTTTCTTCATGGCGCTCGCGCAGGGCTTTGACCTGTTCGAAATCCTGCGGGTTGACGTACAACCGCACATTGCCCACACCCAGTGGCAAGAGCTTGAGCGCTTCACGCATGACGTGTTCGATCTGCGTCGAGTCGATGGCCAGCTCGCGCTGAATCACCTGCTTGGTGATGTGCTGCACAAGGTCGACCAGCGACTTTTCGATCTGGGTGTCCTGCTCGGCAATGGGCTCGAACAGGTTGGCCATCAACTGTTCCAGACCAGCGATCTTGGCCGTCAGGGCCACTTCGGCTTCCTGACGGACCTTGAGCGTGGTGCTATGGAAACCTTCTTTCTCGCCAACCGCGAAGCCTTCGTTGTAGGCCTCCTGGCGAATGCTTTCGAGCTCCTCAAGAGTCAGTGGCTGGACTTCTTCCAGCGGCACTTCCTCCATTTCCGGCGGTTCGGGTTCCGGTTCCGGCTCGGGTTCCGGCACAAACGGGTCGAAGCTGGGCAACGCCCAGACATCGAAACCTGCGACGTCCTTGCCACGGATCAGGTCGGTCTGGGACTCATCATGTTTGGACGACATAGTGACCTTAGATCATCTCTTCGCCGCCCTTCCCGCCGAGAACGATTTCTCCGGCTTCGGCCATACGGCGGGCAATGGTGAGGATTTCTTTCTGCGCCGTTTCCACGTCGCTGACGCGCACCGGGCCTTTGGCCTCGAGGTCGTCGCGCAACAGTTCGGCCGCCCGTTTGGACATGTTCTTGAAGATCTTTTCCTTGACGCCTTCGTCCGAGCCTTTGAGGGCCAGCACCAGGACGTCCGAGGACACTTCGCGCAACAGCGCCTGAATACCGCGGTCGTCGACATCGGACAGGTTGTTGAACACGAACATGAGGTCTTCGATCTGACCGGACAGGTCTTCGTCGACTTCGCGGATCGAGTCCATCAGTTGACCTTCGATCGAGCTGTCGAGGAAGTTCATGATGTCTGCCGCGCGCTTGATGCCACCCAGGGTGGTGCGCGAGGCATTCGAGTTGCCGGAGAACTGCTTCTCGAGAATCTGGTTGAGTTCTTTCAGGGCCGCTGGCTGCACGGTGTTCAGCGAAGACACCCGCAGGATGATGTCCAGCCGCACCTTATGGTCGAAGTTGCCCAGCACTTCACCGGCCTGGTCCGGGTCGAGATACGCCACCACGATCGCCTGGATCTGCGGGTGCTCGTAACGGATCACGTCGGCAACGGCACGCGGTTCCATCCACTTCAGGCTGTCGAGGCCACTGGTGTTGCCGCCCAGCAGGATCCGGTCGATCAGGCCGTTGGCCTTGTCTTCGCCCAGGGCCTGGGTGAGCATTTTGCGCACGTAGTCGTCAGAGCCGACGCCCAGGCTGGTCTGGTCGCCGACGATGTCGACGAACTCGCTCATGACCTGTTCGACCTGCTCGCGGTGCACGTTACCCATCTGGGCCATGGCCACGCCCACACGCTGAACCTCTTTGGGCCCCATGTGGCGCAGCACTTGCGCGGCATCCGTAGAACCCAGGGACAGCAGCAGGATCGCGGCTTTATCAACCCGGGACAGTTTGGCGACAGCGGCTCGGTTATCACTCATCTGCGTTAATCCACTCTTTCACGACCTGGGCCACGCGACCCGGATCTTCTGCCACCAGACTCTTGATTGCGTTCAACTGTGCGTCATAGCCTTCGCTCGGGCTCGGCAGCAGGATGCTGGTCGGGCCACCGAGGCTGACGCGGTCGTTGGCCAGTTCGCCGTCCAGGCCGCCCATGCCGCCGAGTTCCACGTCGCTGCCAAAGGCCGCGAGTTGCTTGCCTTTGCCGCCACCGGTGATGTTGTTGAGCACCGGACGCAGCACACCGAACACCAGCACCAGGATGAACAACACACCCAGCACTTGCTTGACGATGTCCCAGAACCACGGCTGGGAATAGAACGGAATATCGGCGATCACTTCACCGCGCTCGGCGGAGAACGGCATGTTGATCACGCTGACGCTGTCGCCACGGCTGGCGTCGAAACCGACCGCGTCCTGCACCAGGCGAGTGAAGCGCGCCAATTCATCGGCGCTCCACGGCGCACGGGTGGTTTCGCCATTGGCCGCGTTGACCTTGACCTGATCGTCCACCACCACCGACACCGACAGGCGATTCAAACGGCCCTGCTGTTGCTTGGTGTGGCTGATGGAACGGTCGAGTTCGAAGTTCTTGGTGGATTGTTGACGCTTGTCCGCCGGGTACGGCGCCAGCATTGGCTGGCCGGTGGCCGGGTCCATGATTTGCTGACCGTTGGCATCAAGCAGTGGCTGGCCTGGCTGCACCATCCCGGCCGACGCGGTGGCGCCACCAGTAGTTTGCGGCGCCGAGGCAGGCGACGGCGGCTGGTTGCTCAAGGCACCCGGCACACCTTGCGGGCCATTGCTGGCGGTACGTTGTTCGTTGACCGACTGCTCGCTGCGCAACGCCGGTTGATCCGGGTTGAACTGCTCGGAAGTCGATTCGACGGCACTGAAATCCACATCGGCCGAGACTTCGGCTTTATAGCGGTCGTTGCCCAGTACCGGTTGCAGAATGTTGTGCACGCGCTGAGTCAGCATGCTTTCCATGCGACGGCTGTAATCAAACTGCTTGCCGGCCATGGTCAGCTCGGAGTTTTCCGCCTGATCCGACAGCAGGTTGCCCTTCTGGTCGACGACGGTGATCTGCGATTTGCTCAGTTCGGGAACGCTGGTCGCCACCAGATTGATGATGGCGACGACCTGACCTGGCTCCAGCGAGCGACCGGAATACAGTTCAACCAGAACAGAAGCGCTGGGCTTGCGCTCGTCACGCACGAACACCGAACTCTTCGGAATCGCCAGGTGCACGCGAGCACCCTTGACGTTATTCAGGCTGGAAATGGTCCGGGCCAGTTCGCCTTCGAGGCCGCGACGATAACGGGTCGCTTCCATGAACTGACTGGTGCCCAGCCCCTGCTCCTTGTCGAGGATCTCGAAACCGATGTTGCCGTCGCTGGGAGTGACACCAGCGGCCGCGAGCTTGAGCCGCGCACGGGACAGGTCATCGGCCTTGACCAGCAAGGCACCGGAGTTCGGTTCGACGGTATAGGGAATGTCGGCGGAGGCCAGGGTTTCCATGACCTGCTTGGCATCCATGCCGGCAAGGCTGCCGTACAGAGGCCGGTAGTCCGGCTGCTGGGACCACAACACCACGGCAAAACCAATCGCCACGCTCGCGGCCAGGCCGACCAACAGGCCCACCTGACGCAACATGGTCATCTCGGAGAGGTTTTCCAGGAAAGACAACCCGAACAACGGCGGTTTGCCGTCTATTGGAGTGGCCTTGGCCGGAACATTATCGGCGATTGCTTCTGCCATGACTCAATCTCGTCCTTAAACCGGCATCTGCATGATGTCTTGGTAAGCCTGAACCAGCTTGTTACGTACTTGGGTCAGCGCCTGAAAAGACACACTGGCCTTCTGTGAGGAAATCATCACGTCCGTCAGATCGACGCCGCTTTTACCAATCTCGAAGGCACTGGCCAACTGATTGGACGCCTGCTGGGTGTCGTTCACTTTATTGACGGCCTGACCGAGCATGTCGGAAAAGCTGCTGCCACCCACTTCAGGGACTGCGGCAGTCGATTTCGGCGCAGACATGGCATCCATTTGCATGGCGCGCATATCCAGCATCAACCGATTAAATTCAATACCTTGGCTCATGGTTTCTCTCTTTGACGAAGCTACGTCTTTGGCTCCCCGCAATTTTTTTGACGCTCACTCGGCGGGTAGTGAGGTGTTAGCAACAAGGGTGCCAGCTCCATGGCCGCGCCAAACAAAAGCCGTCCGGACTTTGCATTCACCACGAAACAAATGTGGGCTTGCTCGCGAATACGGTTTTCCATTCAAAAGAGATGCTGGCTGGTTTACAGCTTTCGCGAGCAAGCCCGCTCCCACATTTGGATCGGTGCTGCTTGCGTCAACTTTCAGGTGGCGAACAAATACGCTTCCACATCCATTCCGGCGTCGCGCATCTGGGCCAGTTTGTAGCGCAAGGTGCGCGGGCTGATGCCCAGTCGCTCGGCGGCTTCCTTGCGACGGCCGCGCTCGGAGCGCAAGGTGTCGATGATCATCTGGAACTCACGACGCCGCAGATCATCGCCGAGAGCGCCCGCCGATTCGGCTTCGACCTCCACAACGCGCGCGGGCGTAGGCGCCAATGCCGGCAATGGCGCGCACGCCACAGGCCCGGCCAGGCAGAAATCCTGCGGCTGGATCAAACCGCCCTGTTGCAGGATCAACGCACGCTGGATTGCGTTATCCAGCTCACGCACATTGCCCGGCCACGGATAGCCGATCAGGCAGGCCTGCGCCTCAGGCGAAAGCTTTGCCGCGGCATGCTTCATTTTATTGACGTGTTTGGCCAGCAGGCGCTCGGCCAGCGGCAGAATGTCGGCGGTGCGCTCGCGCAATGGACGCCACGCCAGCGGGAACACCGACAGGCGATAGTAGAGGTCTTCACGAAAACGCCCCGCCGCCACTTCACCGGCCAGGTCGCGGTTTGTGGTGGCGACCACTCGAATGTCCAGCGTGATCGGCTTGCGGGCGCCGACTCGCTCGACTTCACGCTCCTGCAATACACGCAGTAACTTGGCCTGCAGGCCGAGGGGCATTTCAGAGATTTCGTCGAGCAGGATCGTCCCGCCATCGGCCTGCTCGAACTTGCCGGCTTGCGCCGCGATGGCGCCGGTGAACGAACCCTTTTCGTGACCGAACAAAGTGGCTTCGAGCATGTTGTCCGGGATCGCTGCGCAGTTGATCGCAATGAATGGCTGACTGGCGCGATGGGAGTGCTGATGGATGTAACGCGCCAGCACTTCCTTGCCGGTCCCGGACTCACCGGAGATCAACACCGTGGAATCACTGCGCGCCACCCGCGCGGCC
Source organism: Pseudomonas sp. DF5 (assembly GCF_058148225.1). Taxonomy (NCBI): domain Bacteria; kingdom Pseudomonadati; phylum Pseudomonadota; class Gammaproteobacteria; order Pseudomonadales; family Pseudomonadaceae; genus Pseudomonas; species Pseudomonas sp. DF5. The sequence continues at coordinate 26,395 of NZ_JBYVYM010000016.1, read as the reverse complement.
AATTCCAGCAATTGCGCACTGGCCGGCTCGAACGCCACAGGCCCCTCATTCTCGATCGCACCGAGATTGCCCAGGGCGTGACGCGCCACCAGGTCGAGCAAGGCTTTGGGCTCGAACGGCTTGACCAGGTAATCCGCCGCGCCCTGGCGCATGGCGTCGACCGCGCGCTCGACCGCGCCGTGAGCAGTCATCAGCAGCACCGGCAGTTGCGGCTGACGAGCACGCAACAACCCAAGCAATTGGTGACCGTCCATGCCCGGCATGTTGACGTCACTGACCACCAGGTTAAATGCCTCGGTGCCAACCGCAGTCAGCGCCTCTTCCGCCGAACCGACAGCGGTGTAATCGTGCCCGCCAAGCAACAGCGTATCGGCCAATGCTTCTCGTAGCGCGCGGTCATCCTCGACCAGTAAAACCTTGATGGCCATGTCCTTCACTTCACTCCCTGAGCGCAGGGCTGCTCACCCGCAAAAAGCGGCAGGATCACCTGTGCGCAAGTACCGCGCCCCGGCCGCGAACGTAACTGCAATTCTCCCTGATGAGCACGCGCTACTGCCTTGACCACGGTCAGGCCCAGGCCGGTTCCGGTGGTTTTGGTGGTGAAAAACGGCTCGCCCAAACGTGCCAGCACCGCGCTGTCGATACCGCTGCCGCTGTCGCTGACGCACAGGTGCAGATTGCTGCCGCGGGTGTATAGGTGAACCTTCAAACGGACGTCGCCGGCACTGGCCTGAATGGCGTTCTCGATCAGATTGAGGATCGCCCCGACCAGCGTATCGCGATTGCACAGCAACTCACCGGCATGACTGTCGCACTGCCAGCGAACCGGCAGATCCTGGACATGGGTCAATGCGGCCGCTTGCAGCGACTGCATCAGTATTTTTGGGGTGACACGATCGGTCAGCGGCAGCTCGCCACGAGCGAACACCAGCATGTCGCGCACTTGGTGTTCCAGCTCATGCAGACGCTCCTTCAGGCGACCGGCAAAACGCTGCTGCGTGGCGACCGGCAGCTCCTGCTCAGTCAAATGACTGGCATAGAGCAACGCGGCGGACAAGGGCGTACGAATCTGATGAGCCAACGAGGCGACCATGCGACCGAGCGACGACAGGCGCTCATGGCGGGCCAGTTGGTCTTGCAGATGACGGGTTTCAGTCAGGTCGTTGAGCAACACCAACTGACCAGGTTCAGCATCCAGCGAGCGGGTAGCGATCGACAGGCGCCGACCGTCCTTGAGGGAGATTTCGTGACCATCGTCTTCGCGCGGCGCAAAGCATCGCGCAATGACGTGCCGCCACAGCTCGCCTTCGAGGGGCAGGCCGAGCAGCTCACATGCGGCGGGATTGGCTTCACGCACGATGCCTTGGGCGTCGATGACGATGACGCCGCCGGGCAATAGGTCGAGGAGGTTTTGCAGCCGGTTGGCCAGACGCTCTTTTTCCGCCAGCTCCTGCATGCGCTGAGCACTGACCACCGCCAGTTCGCCCTTGAGCTCGGTGACCCGCGCTTCGAGCATGCTGTAGGAATCGGTCAATTGGCTCGACATCTGGTTGAACAGCGCAAACGCCTGCTCAAGGCCAAGCCGGCTTGCCTGCTCTACGGACGACGGTTGCCCCAAAACATCAGGGACAGGAGACATCTGGGCGGCTTGGGGCATTGTGCTCTCTCGCGTGGTGACCGTCAGTTAAACGGAACGTTGCGAGGGACGTAGCAATACCCGTGCCTAAAAAAAACTGCCTATAAATGAAGGGGTTGAAAAACAGGCGTCAATCATCCGCCTGTTCATCACCATCACGACGGCTCATGCCGTACTTGCGCATCTTCTCCACCAAGGTCGTGCGACGAATACGCAGCCGTTCGGCCGCTCGCGCCACAATGCCATTGGCGTCATCCAGCGCCTGCTGAATCAAGCCTTGCTCCAGACCGCCGAGGTAGTCCTTCAGGTCCAGGCCTTCCGGCGGCAGCAGCGCATTGGCGGTGAAGTCCGGGGTATGACCGTTGATGGCCACCCGCTCTTCGAGATCACTGCGCAGGCTGTCGACCATCTGCTCGTCTTCGTCATCGACGTAGCGGAATTTCTTCGGCAACTCGACCACGCCGATCACCCCGTACGGGTGCATGATCGCCATGCGCTCCACCAAGTTGGCCAGCTCGCGAACGTTGCCCGGCCAGCCGTGACGGCACAGCGACATGATCGCCGCCGAGTTGAAACGGATCGAACCGCGCTTCTCGTGCTCCATGCGCGAGATCAGCTCGTTCATCAGCAACGGAATGTCTTCGACGCGCTCGCGCAGTGGCGCCATCTCGATCGGGAACACGTTCAGGCGATAGTAGAGGTCTTCGCGGAACGTGCCGATCTCGATCATGCTTTCGAGATTCTTGTGGGTCGCCGCGATGATCCGCACATCGACGCTTTGGGTCTTGTTGCTGCCCACACGCTCGAAGGTGCGCTCCTGCAAGACGCGCAACAGCTTGACCTGCATCGGCAGCGGCATGTCGCCGATTTCGTCGAGGAACAGCGTACCGCCGTTGGCCAGCTCGAAACGCCCGGCACGGCTGGTGATCGCCCCGGTGAAGGCGCCCTTCTCGTGACCGAACAATTCACTTTCCAGCAACTCGGCCGGGATCGCCCCGCAGTTGACCGGAACGAACGGCGCTTCACGACGCTTGGAGTGGTAATGCAGATTGCGCGCAACCACTTCCTTGCCAGTGCCGGACTCGCCGAGGATCAGCACGCTGGCGTCGGTGTCGGCAACTTGCTGCATCATCTGACGGACGTGTTGAATCGCCCGACTGGTGCCGACAAGGCTGCGGAACAGATTCGGTTCACGGTGACGACCGCGCTCACGGGCCTGGTCATACATCTCGCGATAGACCTGGGCACGGTGCAGCGAATCGAGCAGTTTGCTGTAGCTGGGTGGCATCTCAAGGGTCGAAAGCACTCGGCGACGCTGGTCTTCCGGCAAGTCAATGGAAGAATTATCGCCCATTAACAAAACTGGAAGGAACTCATCCCAGGTTGCGAGTGTCTTTAACAGGCCCAAAAGTGCACCAGGAGCATTGACCGTCCCGATGAGGACACAGATTACTTCACGACTTGATGCCAGAGAGCCGACCGCCTGCTGCCAGTCATGGCTGCCACAGGGTAAATTTTCTTCGCCGAGAAAATTTAAAATCACCGCCAAATCGCGGCGACGGACGCTATCGTCATCAATCAGCAGAATTTTGGTTTCACGCCACATGCAATAGCAACTTCCCTAGTCAACTCAATGCCCAAAATGAGGGGCAAGCTAGACGCTTGCAGACACGATGTGCCTGTAGACGCCTGAAATCTGGAACCAGCCACTAGTTAAGTCAAAAAACCGTGCACAGTCAAATTTATGGCGCACTATGTTTGGATTAACTGAGGGTTAATTAACCAAACAGATGGTAAACCTTTGCCGCGTTCTGTGCTTGGTGGATCTGCGACATCTCGTCAACTATCGCCTGACGCTCCCCCGTCGCCGCCTCCAGAAGCTGTTTATACACTCCCAGCAACCCCTCCAGGTTGTCGCGCAACGCGGTCTCATCCACCGAGGCTTCACTCAAGACGTCTTCCATGCAGGAACGGCAAGCCAGGTCCAACTCGCCAATGGCTTCCCAGTTGCGCTCGGCCAATGCATCGACCAGGGCGTCCCGGGTCTGTTCGATTCGCTGCAATACAAGACTCATGGTGATCTCCTTAAAACTGGGGAGCAGGTGCGGCGATAGCATCCCAACCGTCTTTCACCGTGCGAAGCAAATCGGCAACTTCGTCGAGGATTTTCGGATCGGTCTTGAGGTTGGCTTCTGCCAGGCGTTTCATCATGTAAGCATAGAGATTGTCCAACTCACCAACGGACTCCGCCTGCTTCTCCAGGTCCAATCCCTCTCGCAAACCACCGATAATGCCGATGGCCTTGCCGATTAGAACACCTTTTCTGGCGACATCCTTGCGCTCCATGGCGCCTTTAGCCTGAGCGATGCGATCCAGACCGCCTTCCATAAGCATTTGCACCAGACGATGAGGGCTGGCCTCGGAAGTCTGGGCTTGCGCGCCAATCTTCTGGTACTGCCGAAGGGCTAACATCGGGTTCATGCTGTACCTCATCTAAACTCTGTGATTCGTATAATTAGGCTATCGACATAGCGTCAAAAATCTTTAGTCCGAAACTAAAAAAGCCCGACAAGCGGAATCCGCTGCCGGGCTTTTGGCGTTTATGCGCTATGAAGCGTTTTTCTGCGCATTCATCGCGTCGAACATCGAAGTGATATTGCTCGCCGTTGCCTTCAGCTTACCGACAAGGGTATCCATGTCGTTGTACTTCTTGGTCAGCACGGCCGTCAGCGTCTCGACCCGACGATCCAGGGCTGCCTGCTGATTGGCCAGATTGCTCTTGGCCTTGGCCAGGTTGCTCGAACGGGTATCGAGGATCCCCTCATTACCAGTGATCGTGTAAGGGGTGATTGCATCGTTCATGCGCGTCAACAGCCCCTTGGCGGCATCGCCAGTCGCCGTCGGATCGCCCAGGAACAGCTTCTGAACCTCACCACCGAGCTTCTGGGTATCCATCGCTGCGGTGAACTTGGTGCTATCGAAATCCAGCGCACCGGTTTTCTGATTGGTGGTGATACCCAATTGCGACAGGACAGTGAGCTTGTCACCCGCACCGGTAGTCACTAATGGCGAACGAATCGATGCCATGATACCGCGCGCCAGCGGGTCACCGGTCAGTGCGGCAGCAACGGTCGGCTTGCCGTCGTCATCCAGGGAAGGTTTGGTCAACGCATTGACACTGGTCACAACCTGGTTATAGGCATCAACGAAAGCTTGAATGGATTTTTTCAGGCCATCACTGTTCGGGCCGACCGTCACCGTCGTGGTTGCACCACCACCGGCGACCAGATTCAGGGTCAAGCCGGAAATGGCTGCGTCGACCGTATTGCTTTTGCTGGTAAGCGCGAGCCCGTCGACGGTGAAATTGGCGTCCACCGCGAAATCTCCGATGGCACCCGCCGAAGTCGCTGTAGGGGTTGTACCCATTTGCTGGCCGGCATTGATCTCCAGACCCGCGATACCGCTGAGGGTGATATCGGAACCGGCACCGGTTGCCGTGGACCCCATTACCAGACGCGAACCAAACGAGTCGGTCACGATGTTGGCACTGAAGCCGTTCGCGCCCTGCTGGGTATTGATCGCATCGCGAACCGACTGCAACGTCGCGCCCGCCGGAATGGTGACAGAACTGGATACACCGTTTTGCGTGATATTGAGCGTGCCGCTCGCAATGGCACTGCTGGCACCGCCGGCAAAGGCTGCGGTGGCCACTTTGGACGAGGTCGCAAGGTTAGTGACCTTGACCACGTAAGAGCCGTTAACGGCCGTGTTGCTGGCCACAGCGGTCAATACTTTCGCGTCAGCGGACGTGGCGTTGTAGCCGAGGAATTGCGGAGCCTGCGTATCTTGCAGCTTCTTGATTGCAGCCTGGAAGTTCGCCAGAACACTTTTGAGAGTACCAATACCGGAAATCTGCGCAGTGTTGGTGGTCGTCTGACGATCGATCTGATTCTGCTTGGCCGCCTTGTCGGCATTGACCAAGGCCTTGACGATAGCACCGGTATCAAGACCGGAACCTAAGCCCGTGCCCGGTAGAATTGGACTTGCCATGTGGAACTCCCTTCAGTGTGTCGCCGGCCTTTTGACCACTACAACGCCCAAAAGAACATAGCAACAAAATTCGTGCCAGTTGTCAGACTTTTGCGCTGAACAACAGGCTGCTTGCATCATTCAAACTGTTCGCCAGCTTAAGGACTTCTTCGTTGGGGATTTGACGAATCACCTCACCGGAGTCACTGGCAATCACTTTGACCACAACTTTGCCTGAAGGCTCGTCAATCGAGAACTCCAGGTTACGCTTGACCGACTGAACGAACTTTTCGATTTCCTGAACGGCCATCTTCAGTTTTTCCTGCTCGGTCTGGTCTTTTTTACCTTCTTCCTTGACGGTAACCACTGGCGCAGTTTCCGCTCGAGGCTTTTCCGCAGGCTTGTCGGCAACAGTCGTCGCCTGCTGGGCCGCAGGATAAGACAAGTTCAGCTTGACGCTCATATCCATGTCCATCACCTCTCAAAGTAAAAAGCGAGAGAGCGCGACAAGCGCACCCCCCCGCCAAAACTCATCGGCTATTACTGAAGCAGTTTCAGTACAGCGGATGGCAGTTGGTTGGCCTGAGCCAGAACTGCGGTGGAAGCTTGTTGCAGAGTTTGTTGCTTGGTCAGCTGTGCAGTTTCAGCAGCGAAGTCGGTATCTTGTACGCGGCTCAGTGCAGCACTGGCGTTTTCGTTGATGTTTTGCAGGTTGGAAATGGTGGTCGAGAAACGGTTTTGAGCAGCACCCAGGTCAGCGCGAGTGGCGTTGATGTTTGCCAGAGCAGCGTCGATAGCCGAGATAGAGTTATCAACGTTGGTGTGGTTAAGGGCATTGGAAGTACCGGAAATAACAGTACCGGTCATGCCCAGGGCGCTGGCGTCGAAGCTGGTCGACAGGGTCAGAGTGATCTGGTTGTCGGAAGTAGTGTTCGAACCTACCTGGAACTGCATCGCACCAGCAGTACCGTCGATCAGCGCCTTACCGTTCAGGTTGGTCGACTGAGCGATACGGGTCAGTTCAGCAACCGACTGTTGGTATTCTTTGTCCAGAGCGGTACGGTCAGCAGTGCCGTTGGAGTCGTTTCGCGATTGCACTGCGATTTCACGCATACGCTGCAGAATGTTGGTCGACTCTTGCAGAGCGCCTTCAGCGGTCTGAGCGATCGAAACGCCGTCGTTGGCGTTTTTGATAGCCATGGTCTGGCCACGGATCTGCGAAGTCATACGGGTAGCGATCTGCAGGCCGGCGGCGTCGTCTTTGGCGCTGTTGATTTTCAGGCCGGAGGACAGGCGGGTCATCGAAGTCGACAGTGCGTCGGACGCACGGTTCAGGTTCTTCTGAACACTCAGGGAAGTAGTGTTAGTGTTTACTGTTAAAGCCATGACGAATTCCTCGTTGGTTGGGTACTGCGGCTTCCGGCCCTGGCAACCGCCCGGTATGGCCTAGAGAACCTTCGTAATAGTTATCGTCGCCAATGCAGGTTGCTTGAGGGGATTTTTGAAATTTTTTGCCATCACCCTGCCACCCCCTGTAAAACCGAGGCTTAGCGACGATCCAACCACCAAAAAATGACGCCAGAGAACTGCCACAACCCTTCTTACAGCCCCGCTCCCGCTGATCTGCCACGGCATTACGCAGAATTGACAGCCACCAGTAAATCGACCAGTTCGTATTCAAGGTAGTCCGCCAGCGCCAACCAGTCCTGTCGTTCCTGGCTATCCAACATGCCTGTCAGCAATGCCATCCACCGGGCCGCGATCTGGCTGTCTGCCCCGCCCACCCGCGACTGCACCTGCTCCGCCACCTCGACCATGACCAGCGCGGCCTCGACATCCCTTCCCAGGCGAAACAACGCTGAACATTGCCGGGCCTGATCAACGAGTAGCACTTCGCTCATTGACTGAACTCCGGATGAAATGTCGTGCCGGCAATCATGGCCCCGGCTCGACTGCTGTTGTAGAAGACGACGTGTGGATTCGCAGCGATATAGCGCTCCAGCTCACACAGGTAGCTGCGGAAATTGAGCTGGGTCTTGACCCGCTGCCCATGCCCATCCAACACCCAATGACGAGCCGCGCCCAATTGCGGACCAAGGTCACCGTCATTCCAGCCGGCATGGGTCTTGTTGTTGGGGAACGCGAAGTCAGCCCCGAACAGCGTGATCTGACTGGCGCCCATTTTCACCGCCAGGTCCACCGCCGGATGAATCACGCTGCCGCCTGCAAACAGCTCTGCCCGTGGGAGCTGCGCGCGCAGATCCCGAAAAACCGGGCTTGCTGAGTAGGCGACATAGCGTTTGCCTTGCCAGGTCTGCAAGACGGCAGGGGCCACCAGCGGCATGTAGACCAGCGTGATGTTTGCGCTGTCCTCGGGCGGCAGATGGCGCAGCGAGATACGCTGATCGATCGTGACGACCACATCCGGCTTGATACCGTTCTCGATCAGCGGCCTATAAGCGGTATCGACACAAACGAACAGTGGTCGCGGGGTCTGGCCGCGAATTGATCGCAAGGTCACGAAGTGCTGTTCCAGGCTCGGCCCGGTGGCGATGACAAACATCGGCTGGCCAGCGTGCGCCGCGAACAATTGTGCGGCGTCACTATCGACGCGGATCTGTTCGACACTTTCCAGCAGGCGCGTCGCTATTTCCGGATTGTCCGGATCGAACTCACGGTTGTTGAACGTCAGATGAACTTCGCTGATCAAGCGGTCGCGGATCTTCGCGTTGAAATCATCAGCCAGCACCAGCTCCGAAGGCAGGGCAAAGAACGGCAAACAAATCTCAGCCAAATCACCGGCGTAGTGCAACTCGACCCTCGAATCGCTGAGCCACGGCTGCTGATCGAGTAATTGCAGCACCAGCGCAAACACTGCGCCGTTAAGGATATGTACATGTAGCTGAATCAGCTCCGAACGCTGCAGCAGCTCCAGTTGCAGATCACCCAGCCCCGTGCCGTAAACATGCAACACCGGACTGTCGACCGGCAGGCTTGCCGCCTGAAGCTGCGCTTCGCGGGTACGGTCATGGCGACTGGTCAACTGAATGCCGTTGATGCTCAGGGTCGAGCCGAGCCCTTCCACCAGATCGGCCTGCAACGGGCCCGGATCTTCAGACAGCAGACGCTCAGCCACGGCCGGCCAGCGACGCTGAATGAGTTCGGCGTTGGGTTGAAAAAACTCGCTCATGGCGCCTCGCTGTAATTCGGGCAAAAAAATAGCGCTCAAGGTTACACCTTGAGCGCTTTTTTTGTGTCCGGCTTTTAGAAGATCAAGGACGATAGATGATCGCCGATCCCCAAGACAGACCAACACCGAAACCACTGAGCGCCACACGCTTCCACTTGGAATCGAGCACGTGTTTTTCCAGCAGCAATGGAATGCTCGACGACACGGTGTTACCGGTCTCGACCATGTCCTTGAGGAACTTCTCGGGCTCGCCCTCGAAACGTCGTGCCACGGCATCGACAATCGCCGCACTGCCCTGGTGAATGCAGAAGGCATCGATATCGTCAGCCGTCAGGCCCGAGTCGCCCAGCAGCTCGTGCAAATGCGCAGGGACTTTGAGCAGCGCGAAGTTGAAGACCTGACGGCCGTTCATGAAGAACACCCCGTCGGTAACCTTCAGGTGCGGCGCGCCGGAACCGTCGGTGCCGAACTTGGCCTTGCCCAACTGCCATGGCGCGTCTTCGCCCATCCAGGTGGCGGTGGCGGCATCGCCGAACAACATGGTGGTGTTGCGATCTTCCGGGTCGACGATCTTCGAATACGGATCGGCGGTCACCAGCAGGCCATTCTTCAGACCCGCGGCCTCCATGAAACCCTTGATGGCGTAGATACCGTAGACATAACCGGAGCAGCCCAGGGAGATATCGAACGCGGCCACGGTCGTCGGCAGGCCCAGCTTGTCCTGAACGATGGCGGCAGTGTGCGGCAGCCCTTCTTCGTCGCCGTTCTGGGTGACGACAATCAGCACGTCGATGGCTTCGCGCTTCAATTCAGGGTTGTTGGCGAACAGCGCATTGACTGCTTCGACACACAGGTCCGAGGTTTCTTGACCGGCGTCTTTGCGCGGCAGGAAAGCCGAACCGATCTTGCCAAGGATGAACTCTTCATCCTTTTCGAATTTTGCACCTTGTGCGTAATTGTCCACGCCGGCTACAGGAACGTAGCTCGCAATGCTCTTTATGCCAATCATTACGGCTTCCCAATAATAAACAGCCCAATACCACCGCTCGCAAGGAATCGAGGGGCGCCGACAAACAACGAATAACGTCGCCCTCAACGAGGTGACAGCGGGAAGAGTAAAAGGCCATCACTGAGCCAAAAGCAGGCCAGGCGCCCTCTTCCCTATTTATACAATACAGTGAAGATGCGCGTAATGACTCGCAGGTCACGCTATTTTGCCGAATCAGCCCCACAAGCGGTTATTCGACCAGCGACCAGTCCAGCGGCGTTCCTCGCTTGATGGCCTGGCGGGCACGGCGGCCCAGAAGGGTTTCAGCGTGTTTCGGGGCCAGCCCCAGGCCTGGACGGATGGCCCGCAGATTGGCGGCGGTAAAAGGCTCACCGGCGGTCATGTCCTGGGTGACATACAGCGACCGGCGGTACACCAGGGACTTGCGCTCGGCGTCAGTCACCCCGTAATGCACCTGGCCCATGGCCTGCCAGGCGCGCTCGGTTTCGATCACCAGGCTGGCGAGTTCGGCCGGTTCCAGGGAGAAACTGGCGTCCACCCCGCCTGCGGCACGGTCTAGGGTGAAGTGTTTTTCCACCACCGTCGCCCCCAGCGCTACGGCGGCGACAGACACCCCGACGCCCATCGAATGGTCGGACAAACCGACTTCACAGCCGAACAACTCGCGCAGATGAGGAATCGTGCGCACGTTGCTGTTGGCGGGCGTCGCCGGGTATGTGCTGGTGCACTTGAGCAACACCAGGTCCTTGCAACCGGCCTCACGGGCGGCACGCACGGTTTCGTCGAGCTCGGCGATGCTGGCCATGCCGGTGGAAATGATCAGCGGCTTGCCGGTGGCCGCGACCCGACGAATCAACGGCAGATCAGTGTTCTCGAAGCTGGCGATCTTGTAGGCCGGCACATCGAGGCTCTCGAGGAAGTCCACCGCGGTGTCATCGAACGGTGTGGAGAACGCCAGCATGCCCAGCTCTTTGGCCCGGGCGAAAATCGGCGCGTGCCATTCCCACGGCGTGTGGGCCTTTTCGTACAGCGCATACAGCGAAGAACCGGCCCACAAGCTGTTGGGGTCCTTGATGAAGAACTCGCCTTCGGACAAGTCCAGGGTCATGGTCTCGGCGGTGTAGGTTTGCAGCTTCAAGGCATGGGCGCCGGCCTTGGCCGCGGCTTCGACGATTTTTATCGCCATGTCCAGCGACTGGTTATGGTTGCCGCTCATCTCGGCAATGATGAACGGCGGCGCATCGGCACCGATCGAGCGATTACCGATCTTGAAACTGGTCATTGTTCTGGATCCTTCAACACGCGCGTGAACGCGCAAGCACTCTGAGTAAAACCACCCTCGCGGAAAACCTTCAGCGATGGCTGATTGGCCGGCAGCACCTGAGCGGTGATGGCCTCAAGTTGTGGCCAATGCGCTGTGACGAACGCTTCGCCTCGCGCCAGCAGCGCCCTGCCCCAGCCCAGGCCGAATCGGCCTTCGAACAGATAGATCGAGACCTCGGCCCGAGTACCGTCAAGGTCATAGCGCAGCATACCGACCGGGCCGTCATCCGCCTCGGCAATCAACAGCAGTCGCTGAGGGTTGTTCAGGCTCGCGGCCAACCAGACCTGATGCCGCTGCCAATCGATGGCGTGGGTGTCCAGCGACCAGCGCCGTACTGCCTCGGCATTACGTCCCTCGAACAACAATTGCGCATCGTCCGGATCGGCTCGACGCACCTGCAGTACCGCTCCCGCCAGTGCTGCCGCCACCCGCTGCGCGCCACGGCCATCGACCAACTGCCGTGAGCGTTCGGCCATACTTTGACGAAAACCTTGATTGCCTACGACAAAACCGATGGCTTGGCGCAACTGCTCGACGCTGACATGCTCGCGGTTGCCCAGGAACACATGAGCGCCCGAGGTCGCCATCACCTCGCCGTTGGCCTGCTGATTATTCGAGACCGCAATGCAAATCGTCGGCAGCCCCATGGCCGCCCGCTCCCAACTGGTGCCGCCACCGGCACCGATAAACAGGTCAGCCTCGGTCATCAGCCGATAGAAATCGCTGACAAAACTGTGCAGGCGCCAGTTCGGACGATACGCCGCCAGCGCCTGCATCTGCTCCCAGGCCGGGTTATCGGCACCCGCCACGAAATCGACTTCCAGCTCATGGAGGTCCGCCAGCGCCAACATCGCGTGGTGGGTCTGCATGGCCGCGTCGAAGCCGCCGAAGTTCACCAGCACTCGCCTGGCCCGAGGCTTGATCTCGATCGCCGGGCAGCAGAACTCATCGCGCAACATCGCAAAACGTGGGCCGAGCAAGGTCTGGCAGTCGGGCGTCAGCAGCGAGGCATAAGCCTCTGGGGTGCCCGACAGATTTTGATTGAGCAGCAGATCGACGCGGTACCGCCGAGTGGCCAGGTCATCCACCGCGGCGATCCGTGGTGCCCAGCGACGGGCCGCAGTCTGCCAGTGATGATCGAGGCCATAGTGGTCAACGATGATCCAGTCGAAAGCCGGATGGCTTTCCAGGGCTTGCGCCAGCGCGGCGATGTCCGCCTGCCACGGCAGCATCGACTCGATGGCCTGCTGCGGATCTTCATCGGGGTAGCGCGCCGGCAGCGCGAAGGTCTCGAAGCCCTCGCTGGCCAGGCTGTCCAGTCGATGCCCCGGCAGCAGACGACAGGCGAAGGCAACGTGCGTGCCCTGCTTGCGCAACACCCTGGCCAGGGTCAGACAACGGGCGATATGGCCGCTGCCAATGGTTGGCGACGCGTCAGCGCGGATCAGTACCCTCATTGCAACTCACCACCGGCCTTCAATGCGGCGTAAAGGTATTCGGCGCGTTTCCAGTCTTCAAGGGTGTCGATGTCCTGTACCAGGTAGCGCGGCAGAATCACCGGCAGGCTCGCTGGCGAGAAAAGTGCTTCACCACGCAACCAGGCCTCGCTACGCCCCCAGTAGAACTGGCCGGCGTCTTGAAAGGCTTCGGGCAAGTCCTGGGAACGGGTGTCACGAAACTCCGGATAGAGCGAGGTCAGGGCGCCCTGTGCGTCGAGGGTCAAGGCCCGCTGCACCGGGAAACCAAAACCGGTGACTGAAAACGCGAAAGATTTGTCCGGGTGCTGCACCAGCAACTCATGCCCTTGACGCAGATAGCGCGCTTGCAACAAAGGCGCCGTTGCGTAGACGCAGCAGGCATAGTCGAACGGCGGCAATTGATTCAGGGCATGCACGATCACCGCCGCAGTCCCGGTGAAGTCGTCAGCCAGTGCCGCGGGCCGCATGAACGGCACCTGAGCGCCATTGGCTCGTGCGACATCGGCAATTTCCTCATCGTCGGTACTGACGATCACCTGGTCGAACAGGCTCGATTCCAGCGCCGTGCGAATCGAACGGACGATCATCGGCACGCCGTCGAACGGCTTGAGGTTCTTGCGCGGGATTCGCTTGCTGCCACCACGGGCCGGAATGATCGCAACACAGCTCAAGAGTCACTACTCCTCAAGGATCAGCCGTCGTAATTGCTCGACCACATAGTCCTGTTGTTCATCGCTCAGCAGAGGAAACAGCGGCAGGCTGATGGCCTCGGCGTAATAACGTTCAGCCTGGGGGAAATCACCCTCGGCAAAACCCAGGTCGCGATAGTACGGCTGCAAGTGCAGCGGAATATAGTGCAGATTCACCCCGACACCGGCTGCTCGCAAGCCTTCGAACACCTGTCGATGACTGAGGTTGATCCGCTCCGTCTGCAAGCGCACAACGTACAGATGCCACGCCGATTCGGCTTCAGGCTGCGTGCTGGGCAAGGTCAGCGGCAAGTACGCCAGCAACCGGTCGTAACGCGCCGCCAGTTCACGGCGGCGCTCGATAAAGCCATCGAGCTTGTTCAGCTGTGAGAGACCGAGGGCCGCTTGCAGGTCGGTGATCCGGTAATTGAAGCCCAGTTCCACTTGCTGGTAGTACCACGGGCCGTGGCTGGGTTCGGTCATCTGCCCGGGGTCACGGGTCATGCCGTGGCTGCGCAGACGCTGCAAGCGCTCGGCCAGTTCCGGGCGATTGGTCAGCACCATGCCGCCTTCGGCGCTGGTAATGATCTTCACCGGGTGGAAACTGAACACGGTCATTGCCGCGAATTCGCCGCATCCCACCGGGCGCCCGGCATAGGACGCGCCGACCGCGTGGGAAGCATCCTCGATCACCGTGAAACCGTAACGCTCGGCCAGTTCGGCGATCATGCGCATATCGCAGCTCTGCCCGGAGAACGCTACCGCCACCAGCACTTTCGGCAGCTTGCCGTCGCGCTCGGCGATTTCCAACTTCGACGCCAAGGTGTAGGCATCGAGGTTCCAGGTCAGCGGGTCAATGTCGACAAAATCGACATCGGCGCCGCAGTAACGACCGCAATTGGCCGAGGCCAGAAAGGTGTTCGGCGTGGTCCATAACCGATCGCCCGGCCCCAGGCCAGCGGCGAGGCAGGCAATGTGCAACGCCGCAGTGGCATTGCACACCGCCACCGCGAAATCGGCCTGGCAACGCTCGGCCATGGCTTGTTCGAAACGCTCGATGGTCGGCCCTTGGGTCAGCCAGTCGGACTGCAACACGGCGACCACCGCATCGATGTCCGCCTGATCGAGGCTTTGCCGACCGTAGGGAATCATGCCGACAACTCCGCGTGCAGGTCGGCGATCTGGCCGACCGACAGGAAATGCGGGTTGGTGTCGGAGCGGTACTCGAAGTCTTCGCCCACCGGCCGCCCCTGCTCGCCCAGTTTGTCCACGGCAAAATCCACGTCGACGCTGGTGAAACGGATCGACGGCTGAATGGTGTAGTGATCGTCGAACTCCAGGGTCATGCGCGCGTCGTCCAGCGGCACCATCAGCTCATGGAGTTTTTCCCCCGGACGAATGCCGACGTGTTTGTGCGGCAAATGTTCAGCCATCCCCTGCGCCAGGTCGACGATGCGAATCGACGGGATTTTCGGCACAAACACCTCACCGCCGTGCATGCGGGCGAAGCTGTCGAGCACAAACTTCACGCCGTGATCGAGGGTGATCCAGAACCGCGTCATGCGCTCATCGGTGATCGGCAGCTCTTTGGCGCCCTCGGCAATCAGTTTGCTGAAGAACGGCACCACCGAACCCCGCGAGCCGGCGACATTGCCATAGCGCACCACGGCAAACCGGGTTTGTTGTTCGCCGGCAATGTTGTTGGCAGCGACGAACAGCTTGTCCGACAGCAGCTTGGTCGCGCCGTACAAGTTGATCGGGCTGGCAGCCTTGTCGGTGGACAGCGCGACAACTTTTTTCACACCGTTGTCGATGGCCGCGGCGATGATGTTTTCCGCGCCGTTGACGTTGGTGCGGATGCATTCGGTGGGGTTGTATTCCGCCGCTGGCACTTGCTTCAGCGCCGCGGCGTGCACCACATAATCGATACCGCGCATGGCCTGACGCAAACGGTCGGCGTCGCGCACATCACCGATGAAGTAACGCATGCACGGCGCGTTGAACGTCTGCTGCATCTCGTACTGCTTAAGCTCATCGCGGGAAAACACCACCACACGCTTGGGCTGGTATTGCTCCAGCAAGCGGCGGATGAAATTGCGCCCGAACGAACCGGTGCCGCCAGAGATGAAAATCGATTTACCGTTGAACATGCCTTGAGTCCTTTTACCTGTCAGCCAGGCTTATGCGAGCAACTGCGCCCAGTTCACGCTGGTCGGTTCACTGAGAGTAAAGCCCTTGCCGGTCAAGGCCAGGTTCTGGTTGTAGGCTGAGTCCTGTTCGAAGCGGGCGGGCCACTTGTCACGCAGGGCAGCTACCGCCTGCGGGTGATCCGGCAAAGAGCCTGGGTGGGCGATTTGCACTTGCGGCGTCCAAACGGTCAGCAACCCGGCATCGGCGACTTTCAGGCAAAAGTCGACATCGGCATATGCTTGCTCGAAATGCTCTTCATCCAGCCCACCCAGTGCCTCGAACACCTCTTTGCGCACCATCAGACAAGCGTCGGAAACCGCCGAATAATTCTGCTCGACCAATAGTCGATGCATATAACCCGGAGCGTCTTTTTTCTCGCCGACGAACGCAGAGGCCACGCCGTCCCCCAGCCCCAGAATCAAACCGGCGCCGGTCACACTGCCCTCGCGATCAACCAGCTTGGCACCCACCACACCCACTTCCGGGCGCTGGGCCTGGTTGAGCAAGGTTTCGATCCAATTGGCATTGACCACCTCGGCGTCCGCCGCGAGCAGTATCAGGTACTCACCTTGCGCCTGCGCAGCAGCCTGGTTGAGCAGTGCCGACGGGCTCATGCGCTGCTCGTTCTTGATCAGGCGAATCCGCCCGCGGCCGTTTTGCTCCAGGCTGTCGAGCCACGTCAGCAGATCGGCTGACTGGCTGTGGTTGTCGGCGATGATAATTTCGTTGTTCTGATAGCGCGTGCGCTGCAATACGCTCACCAGGCAGCGCTGCAATGACTCCTGATCGCCTTCGCTGCGCACGATAATCGACACCTTCGGACGCTGCGCGTGGCGGTAGTCGATCCGCAAGCCACCGAATGCCTCGGCACTGACCTGCGCCTGATAGCCACGGGTTGCCAGGTGACGTACCAGGGCCTGTCGTTGGTGCTCGTTCGGCGCCAGCTCCACCGCCGGAGTGATGAGCAATGGCTCAGCCAAATGCGCCAGCCCCGCCAACCCGCCAGCTTCGATCAGGCGCAGCAGCAGGTCGAATTCCAGTGCATCGCTGAACTCACGGGCATAACCACCGACATCCACCAGCACCTCGCGTCGAATCAGCCAATGCCGGGCGGTCAACGTCGGCAGACTTTGCAGCAGGTCGAGGTTGAAGGCCGGGCGGAAAACCTTGGTCAATGTGCCGTTACTACGGCGATGGATCTCATCCATCGCCACCGCACGGCAACCTTCGGCGTCCTGCAATTCAAGGCTGGCGCGCAGGAAGCCGGCAGCCGTGAACTCATCGCCGGCCTCAGCCAACAGCAGCCAGTCCGAGGTCGAGCGCTGGGCAATCTGGTTCAGTTTATCGACGTAGTTGCTTGCGCTGACCTTTACAAAATGCACGGTATTTTGTTCGGTAGTGACGTCAGGCAAATCACCGGTGGTGAAAACCACCACCTTGAAGGCGCGGAAAGCGCTTTCCATCAGACTGTCGAAGGTGACCTGCAACTTGTCCATGTCGGCTTCAAGATCCAGCAACAGAATGCCGAACTGAGGCCCCCCCTCATTGGCAGCCAGGTGTTGATTGATTTTCCGAACCGCGGTGTCGTTCGGCTGGCGTGCCTGCAACCAGTTCAACAGCCGGCCGGAGGGCATGCTGCCCAGCAACTCACGGCTGTCGTAGGTTGGCAGGCTGCCGAGGCGGGCAATCCAGTCCGTCAATATTTTCGCATCGGCGCTCTCGCCCATGTCCAGCAGCTGCTGCGCCAGTTTTTGCACGACCTGACGGTTGAATGCGCCCAACTGCACGGCATGCAGCAGACGGGTCTGGATGGTCTCGGGAGTGTCATTGGAATAGGTGCGCTGCAACGTATGCTGCTGTAGTAATGCACCCTCCATTTCTTCCAGCTGCAAGCGTCCGGCCGGCATCGCATGAAGCAGGAATTCGCACTCGGTCAGTTGATCGAAAAACGCCTGGTTGTAGAACGGCATCTCGACATATTGCCGGGTACCGAATGCGCGTTTCGGGCCGACGGTGGGATCTTTCCAGTAGGACTCAAAGATCGGCTCGATAGTCAATGCATTGCGCGTGGCCAGGCTGTCGGCCAGCGCCTGGAAACTTTGCAGGGCGAACTCTGCGGTCTGCGTCTGGTCCAGGCCACTGATGTCGGTCGGTAGCGTGGCGAGGAAACCGGCAAAGCGCTCACGCTCGGCGACGGAGCGGGCGTCTTTGAAACTCAGGACGTGAATAATTTCAGTATTGTGATCCGAACGACCGTAGTTGACCTCCCGCACCACATAAGGCATTGGCAGAATCCGCGCCTTGGCCCGTGCGAGCATGTAATACACATGGCCGATTTCCTGCCACTCGAAAATCGTGCCCTCCGGCATGGCTGCATACCAGTCCCGCAACAGCGAAGTGCGATGCACCGCATAGAACGGCGGAATGTACTGGCCCATGTAGTCGAGCACACGATCCTGCGCGCGCTCGGCGTTGTAATCCTCTTTCACCTTCTTGTCGCGACGGTAGTACTGCACATAGTTGGAGTGCGTCAGGTACATCAGGCAGTAGCCGTGGCACATGCCGTAATCAGGATTGGCCTCGAGGAAGCTCACCGATTCGGTCAGTGCATCGTGCAGCAGGAAGTCATCGTCGGAAGCCAACACCATGTACGGCGTGGTGACCTGGCTGACGCCATACGCGAGCTTTTGCTGAAACCCCGTATAGGTGAACTGCGGCAAATGGCGATAGTCGACCGATGGAAAGTCGCTTGCGATGCGCTCATCGTCCTGTACGGAGGAATCCAGCACCAGCACCTTGGCGGAGTAACGGCTGTAGTACTGCAAGGCGCGTCGCAGGAACGCCCTGCGGTTGTGGGTGATAACCACCACCGTGAACAGCTCGTTCAGCGGTGTCACGTTGGTTTGAGTGCTGCTTTGAACCTGCATTTTCCTATCCCCACAACCGGCCGATCGCCAAGTACCTGAAGCTGTTTTTGATTAACGAACGCGACGCAGATAGCCGTCCGGCGCCACGGTGATCAGCAGTTTGTTTTGCATCTGCTGGTCGATCTCGAAGTCCTTGTTCTCTTCCAGGTACTTCCACACCGCAGTTTTCGGGTTATCGCCCGGGCCCCATGGACGATCCGGGAAGAAGTCGGCCGGCATGTCTTCGACCACGGTGTCCATCACCACGCAATAGCTGTCCACCGAAACCAGTGGTGCGTAAAGGCGCAGTTCCTCCAGCACGTGATCGTGGGTGTGGTTGGAATCGAGCACCAGAATGACTTTCTTGCCTTCGGCAGCAGCGCGCACTTGGGCGGCGATGGCCGGGTCAATGCTCGAACCTTCGATCATCGAGATGCGCTTGCTCATCGGGTGGCTCTCGATGGCTTCGCGGTTGTGCGGGCGAATGTCGAGGTCGATGCCCAGCACTTCCCCGTGGCCTTGCAGCTCCAGCAAGGAGGCGTAGTAGATGATCGAACCGCCGTGGGCGATACCGCATTCGATGACCAGGTCCGGTTTGACCTGCCAGATGATTTCCTGCATCGCCATCATGTCTTGTGGCAGCTGGATGATCGGACGGCCCATCCACGAGAAGTGGTAGCTGTACTTGTGTTTGGCCGATTCGTTGAAGAAATCCCGGGCCAGGCCGGTGAGTTTCTGGTCGTCACCCTGCTGGGCGATCTGTTCCCGGCATTCGGCTTCGAAAGCTTTATTGATGGTGTTGTCGGTCATTTTAGAATCTCAATAGTCACTGGAACGAAGCGCTGTCGACGGCGTGATAGACGTAGCGTCCACCAGTCATCCGCTTGATTTCTTCGAGGTAGTTGGAGTTCATCACAAACAGATTGGCGCCTTCAGGCAAGGCATCCATGGCCTCTTGCGGCGAGGACACCCGCACGCCACTCAGGGGCAGATAACGCCCCTGTTTGGCCGGGTTGATATCCACCACGCGATCCACCGCCACACCCGCACGTTGCAGGAACAACGAATAAATCACGCCTTTGGACGAGGCACCCCAGATCGCCGAACCTTGCTCGGGCGCCGCTTGAATGATCTGCACCGCACGCTCAAGGCTGCTGGTGAAACCGTCCGGCAATGCCAGGCGCGGCACCGGTTGTTCCGGCGTCAGGCGCAGCGTGGCCAGGTCGGCGACGATGTACAGGTATTGGCCACCGAACAGGTGACCGGCCTCGTGTACGGTGCCGAACATCCGGCGCAGGTCATCGAGGCGGAAATAATTGACGTGTTCGTAGAACAGGTCGAACCAGGCGCGGTGCTCGAGAATCCAGTCGAAGCACGGCACTTCGATGTAGATCTGCCCGCCCTGATTGGCCTCGGCCATCTCGGCGAGAAAACTCACCGGGTCCTGGATATGTTCCAGCACATGCCGCAGCACGATAGCGTCCGCCGACAGCCCCAGGCCGCGAGTGAACGGCGCCTTGATCACGTCGGCGTTGTCGCCTTCGTAGGCCGGGTCGATGCCAGTGATGGCGTAGCCCAGGCTTTTGAGCAGCTCAAGAAAGTAGCCTTTACCGCAGCCGACTTCGATCAGTTCCTGACCCTTGAAGTGGCGGGCAATGATCCCTTCGACATCGCTCAGATGCTTCTGGAACTGGCCGGAATGCGCCTGCTCGTTCTGATAGTCGGCGTCGTAGCTGAGCTTGTCGGCGTCGAAGGCCTGATTGAAGATCAGCCCGCTCGCCTCGTCCTGCACCAACAGCATGTCGGCGCTGGCCGAA
This sequence comes from Pseudomonas sp. DF5, assembly GCF_058148225.1. NCBI lineage: Bacteria > Pseudomonadati > Pseudomonadota > Gammaproteobacteria > Pseudomonadales > Pseudomonadaceae > Pseudomonas > Pseudomonas sp. DF5. The sequence continues at coordinate 6,127 of NZ_JBYVYM010000016.1, read as the reverse complement.
GCCCTGGCCGACTCCGGGTCGGCAAAGGTACGGTTCTGCAACACCGGCAGGTCGGCGACCCGATACAACTCATGCCTCATGCTCTGCTCCCAGTAGCTGTTGCAAGCGGTCCGCCACGCCCCAGAACGCCATCGGTTCATGGATCGGGTATGGGTAATGGCCCAGGTTCAAACGGATCGACGCGCCACGCTCACGCAACCGCTGCTCGACCAGCGCCCTGACCGATACCGGCTGGCCACTGGAACAATTGATCACGCCATCGAATTCGCGCTGTTGCAGGATCGTGGCGAGGTAATCGGCGGCCGTGTCGATCGCCAGGTAATCGCGTAACTGCTCGCCGGCCGACATGTTGAAGCTGTCGTCCCCGGCGTCGATTGCCCGATCCAGTGCCGCCAGTAAACTGTTGGGGTTTTGCCCGGCACCGTGCAGGTAGAACAGTCGCGCCCATTGCAGGGCGAAGGGCTGTTGGCGCTGCAGGTTTTCGAGGAACAGACGCAAGGTGTTCTTGGCCAGCCCGTAAGGGTTGCTTGGCCGCGCCTCGGTCTGCTCGCTGAGCGGCCCGCTCTGCAGGCCGTATTCGAAACAGGTGCCGGTGACCAACACCTGCGATACGCCCGCCTCGACCGCGCCCTTGATGAAGCGGTAATCGGCCATCAGGTTGTGCTCGAAGTGAAACAGCGCCTGATAATTCGGCAACCCCGGCCAGGCGAGATGCGCCAAGGCATCGACGCCATCGGTCAGCGCGGCGAAGTCCAGGTCGGCGGCATGAACATCCGCGGCCACGAATTCCACGGCGTTGATCCACGGTAATTGCGCGGCGGTCTCGGAGTTACGCGCCACGGCCCGCACCTCGCAACCACGGGCGAGCAAAACCGCGACCAGATGTCGGCCGACGAACCCGGTAGCACCGGTCACCATCACCTTCACAGTACGGTCAACTCAGGCACGGCGATCACGAAACGGCCGTCCCACTGACGCACCTGCGCCAGTTGCTGACTGACTTCGTGCAACAGGTTCCACGGCAACACCAGGATATAATCCGGCTTTTCCAGATCAATCTGCGTCGGCGAAACGATCGGAATGCGACTGCCCGGCAAGTACTTGCCCTGCTTGTGCGGATTCGCATCGGCCACCCAGGCCAACAGGTCCGGTTTGACGCCGGCGTAGTTGAGCAAGGTGTTGCCCTTGGCCGCCGCGCCATAACCGACCACGCGCTTGCCGTCGGCCTTGGCCTGCAACAGGAAACGCAGCAATTGGTGCTTGATGCCCTCGGCTGCTGGCGCCAGGGTCGCGTAGTACTCGGGGGTTTTTACTCCCGCTGCCAGTTCGACCTGCAACTGCTGTTGAACGGCTGGCTGCACCTCACGGCGAACACCGTCGGCACGCTGGACGAACACCCGCAACGAACCGCCATGGGTCGACAACTGGCTGACGTCGAACACTTCCAGCCCATTGCGCTCGCACAAGGTCTGCACGGCGGTCAGGGACAGGTAGGAATAGTGCTCGTGATACAGCGTGTCGAATTGCTGCCCGGCCATCAGCGTCAGCAGCTGCGGAAACTCGAACGTCGCCACGCCGGTCGGCTTGAGCAAGGTGGCAAAACCACCGAGAAAATCATTGATGTCCGGGACGTGGGCCAACACGTTGTTGGCGGCCATCAGGTCGGCGGCCCAGCCTTCGTTTTTCAGTTGCGCAGCGGTGTCGCGACCGAAGAACAGCTCACGAATCTCCAGGCCTTTTTCCCGCGCCGCTTGCGCGGTGCTGCGGGTTGGCTCAACACCCAGGCAAGGGATGCCGCGCCCGGCCACGTACTGCAACAGATAACCGTCATTGGCGGCGATTTCCACCACGCGGCTGTCGGCAGTCAGACCGAAGCGTTCGACCATCTCCGCCACATAGCGCTCGGCGTGGGCCAGCCAGGTACTGGAGAACGAACTGAAATACGCATACTCGGCGTCGAACAGACTGTCTGCGCTAGTGTAATCCTCGGTCTGCACCAGCCAGCACCGCTGACACACCGCGACCTTCAAAGGCACCCATTGCTCGGTTTGTTCCAGGCGATCGACGTGCACATAGGCGTTGGATGGCGGCGAGGTACCGAGATCGATCAGCGGCAAGGCCAGAGGAGTACCGCAACCACGGCAGTTCATAGACACACTCCAGCGAAGTGTTCATCGATCAAGGGATGGCTGGAATCCCTGGCCGACAGATTATTGACAGGCAACGGCCAGGCAATCGCCAGCCGTGGATCGTTCACCGACAACCCGCCCTCGTGCGCAGGCGCGTAATCGGCGCTGTGCAGGTAGAGCAATTCGGCGTCATCGGTCAGGGTCTGGAAGCCATGGGCGAACCCGGCCGGGATCAGCAGGCTGCGACCGTCACCGGCCTTCAGGTGCTCGGCGTGCCAGCGCAGGAAAGTCTCGGAGTCGGGGCGCAAGTCCACCGCCACATCCCAGACCTCACCGCGCAGGCAAGTAATCAACTTGGCTTCCGGCGCATTGGAATTTTGAAAATGCAGACCGCGCACACTGCCCCGCTCACGGGTGCAGGAGTGGTTGATCTGGCGGATATGAAACGGCTGGCCGAAAGCGCTCAGGCTGCCTTCGCAAAACAACCGGGCGAAGTGCCCACGATCATCTTCGAAGCGTTTGTGCTGCACGCTGAACAGACCGGCCAGCGGCAAGGCTTTCAACAGAAACTCGCTCACAACGCGCCTCGGTACAGGTTCAACTGGTTCAGGGTGACTTCACGCATGTCATCACCGTTCTGCCACGCCAGGTGCCAATCGAGGGTCTGGGTCAGGCACTGCTGCAACGACCAACGCGGTTGCCAGGCCAACCGTTGACGGGCGCGACTGCTGTCCAGGCGCAACAGGCCGGCTTCGTGCAAATCACTCGGCTCGATGCGCAATCCGCGTGCTTGCGGCCAGCGGCTGGCAAGCAACTCGACCACTTCGCCGACGCTGCACATGTCCGCTTCGCTCGGGCCAAAGTTCCACGCGCCGGCAAACGCCGGGCCTTGTTCGTAGAGACCAGCGGCCAATTGCAGGTAACCCGCCAAAGGCTCAAGAGCGTGCTGCCAGGGGCGCACGGCCTGCGGGTAGCGCAGAGTCACAGGCTCGTCTGCCGACCAGGCCTTGAGCACATCGGGAATCAGGCGCTCAGGCGCGAAGTCACCACCACCCAGCACGTTGCCGGCCCGCGCGGTGGCCAACGCCAAGCCATGCTCGGCGTACTTGTCGGCCGGGAAAAACGATGCGGCGTAAGACTGCGCCAACAATTCGCAGCAAGCCTTGCTGCTGCTGTAAGGGTCGTGACCACCCAGGGCTTCGTCTTCGCGGTACGGCCACAGCCATTCCTTGTTGGCGTAGACCTTGTCGGTGGTCACCAGCACACAGGCGCGCACTCCGCCGACCTGGCGGATCGCTTCGAGCAGATTGAGCGTACCCATGACGTTACTGGAATAGGTGCCGAGCGGATCGCGATAGCCTTCGCGCACCAGCGGTTGGGCCGCCAGGTGCAGGACGATTTCCGGCTGGGTTTCGGCGATCAGTTCCAGCAAGGCGCCGAGGTCACGCAGGTCGCCGCGCTGATCATTGATGCCTTCGTGCACCCGCGCCAGATCGAACAGGCTCGGCTCGGTGGACGGATCGAGCGAAAACCCGCTGACCTCGGCCCCGAGGCTTTGCAGCCACAACGTCAACCAGCTGCCCTTGAAACCAGTGTGGCCGGTCAGTAGGACACGCTTGCCACGCCAGAACTCCGGACTCAGGCCCATTGCTTCCATGGGGCCTCCCCGCTCTGCCACAGCGCTTCGAGGTGGTTCTTGTCGCGCAGGGTGTCCATCGGGTGCCAGAAGCCTTCGTGCTCGAACGCCTTCAACTGTTCGTCCTGGGCCAGCCGGGTCAACGGCTCGGCTTCCCAGGTGGTCTCGTCACCGCCGATGTACGACAGCACTTTCGGCGACAACACAAAGAACCCGCCATTGATCCAGCCGCCGTCGCCACGGGGCTTCTCGGTGAAACCGAGCACCTGATCGCCGTGACGCTCCAGGGCACCGTAACGGCCCGGCGGTTGTACGGCGGTGACGGTCGCCAGACGACCGTGGACGCTGTGGTAGTCCACCAGTTGACGGATATTGATATCGGAGACGCCGTCGCCATAGGTGAAGCAAAACGCCTCTTCATCCTTGAGGTAACGGCCGGCACGCAGCAAGCGGCCACCGGTCATGGTTTCCTCGCCGGTGTCGATGAGAGTGACGCTCCACGGCTCGCTGTAGTTCTGGTGCACGTCCATGCGGTTGTTGCGCATGTCGAAGGTGACGTCGGAGGTGTGCAGGAAGTAGTTGGCGAAGAAGTCCTTGATCGCATAGCCCTTGTAGCCAAGGCAGATCACGAAGTCATGAATCCCGTGAGCGGAGTACTGTTTCATGATGTGCCAAAGAATTGGCTTGCCACCGATCTCGATCATCGGCTTGGGCTTGAGGTGCGACTCTTCGCTGATGCGCGTGCCCAGGCCACCCGCCAGAATTACTGCCTTCATCGTCTCCCCTCTTGTTCTTCACAGAGCTCGGCCAAGCTGTTTCAAGCTTTTGCGGGCTGTCTGGCTAAAACGCTCTGCCGTGTCAGGCGCTGGCGTACCGGCCGCAAGCGCTCGTTTTATGGCGATATGAGGGGGGACTTGCAGGAAACGCGCCAGCTCATGAATCCAGATTGAAGGCACAAAAAAGGGACGAATCCGGATCACGCAGACCGGGTTCGTCCCCAAGCGTAAAGCGGACGCCTTCAATCCTGTTGCAGGAGAGAAGGCGTCTGATTCAGGTATCAGCCAAACATTGCAAACGCATCACTGTTGGCCGGCATGTTGAAGAGCTGTCCGTCCGCCGTCTGGATTTGCTCGATGGTATCGGAGCCGGCGAACCAGTCCTTGAGCTGTACACCTTCCTGCGGAACCTGTCCTGGACTAACACTCGATCGGTGCAGGTAGAGGTCATCACCGACACGATCAACCAACAGTTCGGAACTGCTGATGTACGACAGCACTATTTTGTCGGAGCGGCTGATGCCAATGTCCTGGATCGTCACCAATGCCGAGGTGTTAACGTTGTAGGTATCGTCATCCTCGCCACCAAAGGCCGACCCGCTGGCTTGCAGCACCAGATTGTCATCGCCAGCACCGCCAAACAGCGAGAAACCGGAGCCCGTGCCGGTCAGCAGGTCGCCACCGTCCCCACCATCGGCCATGCCATGAGTCACCGTGATGACGTCGCCCCCCGCTTCACCATAGGCCCGGCTGCCCTCGTCGCTGGCAGCGGTGACGATGGTGTCGTTGCCATTGCCGCCATACAAGGTGTCAGCCTGCGGCCCATTGATCACACCATCAAGGGTGAATGGCCCGATCTGGGACACCAGCCCACCGTAGAGATAATCGTTGCCGTCGCCACCATAGATGACGTCGTTACCCAACCCGCCTTCAAGGTAGTTGACATTGGCATCACCGGTCAGGGTGTCATTGAAGTGGCTGCCCACTACGCGCTCGATGTTGCGCAGCACATCGCCTTGGGCATCGCCGCCCTGGTTGACGTTGGTCTGCAGGTTGATGTTCACAGCGGTGGTATTGGTGATGTACAAGACGCTGTCCTGACCCTCGCGGCCGTCAATCACATCCGCACCTGCACCACCGATAAAGACGTCACCGAACCGCGAACCCGACAACGTGTCATCAAAGTTGCTGCCCTGGAAGATCTCAATGTTGGTAAAGGTGTCGCCCGCGGCATCTCCGGCGTTGGCATTGGTGGTCAGGTCGATGGTCACCGCTGCGTCCGAAAGCTCGTAACTGACCAGGTCCTGCCCAACGGCACCGTCCAGGCCCATGGCAGTGGTACCGCCATAGAAAATGTCGTTGTAGTTCGACCCCTTGATTACTTCGATGCCGGTGAAGGTGTCACCCGCTCCGATCCCGGAGTACACGCCAGTCTTCAGGTTGATGGTCATCGCCACGGTACTGTCGCTATAGCCGGCCGTGTCATAACCGGCACCGCCGATGAACTGGTCGGCGCCCGCTCCGCCGTACAGCGTGTCGGCACCCGAACCGCCGGTGATGATGTTGTCGCTGGCGTTGCCCCAACC